>NZ_QRXT01000011.1:0-124253 GCF_003460065.1 Ruminococcus sp. AF17-22AC | reverse complement strand
ATGGGAGAAAGGAGAATAATCCATTAACCTCATAAGAGGATAACTGGATTATACGTGATGTTATGAACCAGAGTGAGAGAAGAAGATACCTGATCCAGGAGTTATTAAACGAGCAAAAAGAATACAGTAATTATTCAATCCCGGAAGATTCGCAGGGGCAGAAAGATCTGCTCCGTGGACTTCTTAATGTACGTGCACCGAAGATGCTCAGTAGAGAATTTCTGAAGATTCAGGATGAGTATTTGAAAGAAGAGACAGAGAAAAAAGGCATTACAGAGCTTGCTGATCTCACTCCGGTCGAGCAGGGAATCTATCTCTGGCAGGGTGATATTACTACGCTTCGCTGTGACGCGATCGTCAATGCGGCGAACAGTGGAATGACTGGATGTTATGCGCCAAATCATAAATGTATCGACAACTGCATCCACACTTTTGCAGGTGCGCAGCTTCGCTATGAATGCGCACAGATGATGAAAGCACAGGGGCATGAGGAACCGACAGGGCAGGCGAAGATCACTGCCGCATATAATCTGCCGTGTCGTTATGTCCTGCATACGGTAGGTCCGATCATTTATGGCAGAGTAACGGAGAAAGACTGTGAACTGCTTGCCGGAAGTTATCGTTCCTGTCTCGAACTTGCAGTACAGAATCATCTTGAAAGTGTAGCATTCTGCTGCATTTCCACAGGTGAATTTCATTTCCCGAAGGAACGCGCAGCCGAGATTGCCGTTCGGACAGTGAGAGAATTTTTACAAAAAGAAACCAGCGTAAAAAAAGTAATTTTTAATGTATTTAAAGATTATGACAGGGAAATATACGAACATACACTGGCAAAAAAATAAGGAAATATGCTATACTGAATGTATTGAAATTATCAATGGGGTTTCTTACAAAACAAGAGGAGGTTTTTCCAATGAGAGAAGTAAAAGCAGTAAAAATCAATGCAGCAGATTTTGCACCATATGGCACATTCTGTAACATGACAGAGCCGGAGGGATATCCGCTGTCAGGAGAAATCCATAAGTTTTATCCGGACCGCATTTCTGGAACCTGTGTGGGAAGCATGGCATTTTCTCCAATTGCAGTCCGTAAGGATGAAAGAGTTGTCAAAATGGCAGAATATCATACAACGACATGGGAAGGCATCGTGGCACTGGACGATGATATGATCATTCATGTTGCACCGGCATCCGGCGGTACACCTGTACCGGAACTGACGAAAGCTTTTATCGTTCCGAAAGGATACATGGTAAAAATCAATGCGGCAATCTGGCATCTCTGTCCACTTCCACTTAACAATGATGAGCTTCACGCGATGATCATTCTCCCGGAATGTACATACGCAAATGACTGTACAGTTGTTGAATTCGAAGAAAAAGACTGGTTCAAAATCACAGAATAAAAAATCCTCCGGGTTTATTGCCCGGGGGACTTTTTTCAGAAGATCAGATCTGTAAATCCGGTGGATACAAGGAACAGGATCAGCATTACGACCGGTACGACATAGCGGATCATAAAGCGGTACAGACCGGCACGTTTGAAATGCTCATTGTTTCGTTCTACTTCACAGACGATCCAGTCAGGTCCGATTACCCAGCCGATCAGAATACTGGTCAGCAGAGAAATAAACGGCATCAGGAAGCTGTTGCTGATGTAGTCCATGACATCAAGAAGCTGTCCGACGGAACCATTTGGAAGGCTAAGTTCGAAATACAGTTTGTTGTATCCGAGACAGATCAGAATTGCGGTGATCAGCGAATAAATACCGACAGCACCGCACATTCTTTTGCGAGGTTTATGGTAAAGTTCCATACAGTTAGCAACCAGGGTTTCCATGACGGAAACGCAGGATGTCAGTGCCGCAAAGCCCATCATCAGGAAGAACGCGACTGCAACAGGACGGCCGAGGACTCCCATGGCATTGAAGACTTTGGGCAGTGAGATAAAGATCAGGCTCGGTCCGGAAGCCATGCCGTCTGTGCCGAGAAATACGAATACAGCCGGGATGATCATCATTCCTGCAAGAAAAGCAACACCTGTATCAAAAATCTCAATCTGGTTGGTTGCCTTGTTCAGATTGACTTCATTTTTTACATAGGATCCATAAGTGATCATGATACCCATGGAAACGCTCAGAGAAAAGAATAACTGGCTCATGGCATCCAGAAGAATTTCAAGAAAGCGCTTCACGGTAAGACCGTTGAAATCAGGCGTTATATAAAAAGCAAGTCCCTGCAGACCTGTACGGACACTTCCGTCTGTATCGGTGTGTGTCAGAGTCAGTGAAAAGATTGCGATGATCAGGATAAGTAAAATCAGGCCAGGCATAATGATCTTTGAAAACTGTTCAATTCCTTTTTCTACGCCACGATATACGATCCATGCAGTCAGAGCAAGAAAGACCAGCATAAACACGATCGGAGCAATGTCTGAGGTGATAAAAGATGTAAAATATCCGTCAGTTGCGGCATCTTTTCCATCAGAGATAATATAGGTAACAAAATATTTCGTGATCCATCCGCCGATGACAGAGTAATATGTCATGATCAATGTCGGCACAAGAAATGTCAGTTTACCGAGAAACTTCCATTTCGGATTGAGCGCTTCAAACGCCCGGAGTGCATTTTTCTTGGTTTTTCGCCCAATCGCAACATCTGTTGTGAGCAGAACAAATCCGAAGGTAAGCACCAGGACCAGATAAACCAGCAGGAACAGACCGCCGCCGTCTTTCGCACAGAGATATGGGAAGCGCCATATATTTCCCACACCCACGGCGCTTCCGGCTGCGGCAAGAACGAAACCGATCGAGCCGGAAAAACTACTTCCTTTTTCTTTCATTTTTAATTCCCCCTGCAAATTGAATTAAGGGCCAGGAAAACCTGACCCGTTAAGTCTATTTTAGCAGAAAAGAACAGAAGTGCAACCGGTAAAAATAATGCCTGAAGTACAGTTTCGTGTTTGTGAAACAGAACTGTACAGATCAGTACCGTAAGGCAGGTCATATGCATAATCCAGAAGAAGTGTACTGACGTTGCTTCCGGCTGTCTTCTGTATTGTAAAGGTATCTTACTGCATTTAGACTGAAAAATGATGAGGGGTTACAAAAAACAAAGGAGAATTTACATGGATCATAAGATAAAAGTCCTCTTTCTGGATATTGACAACACACTTCTGGATTTTGATGCAGGTGCTGCATGGGCGATGAATCTGTGCTTTAAAAAAGCAGGACTTAAGTACCGTCCGGAAATGTTTGCGGTATTTAAAGAAGAAAATAATAAAATCTGGCGGCGGATCGAACTCGGGGAACTGACGATGGACGACCTCTTTTATGTACGCTGGCAGACGGTGCTCCGGCATCTCGGACTTAGCGCGGACGGTGTGGAGATGGAGAAAGAATTCCGCAGGCTTCTCCATTTAAGTGCAGTCCCGGAAGAGGGGGCAAAAGATATTCTCAAGTATTTATATAAGAAGAAATATTGCCTTTGTGCTGCAAGCAACGGTCCTTATGACCAGCAGATCAACCGTCTGAAAAGTGCGGATATGCTGAAATATTTTACACACTGTTTTGTTTCTGAGACAGTCGGAGCGGACAAGCCCAGCCGGCAGTTTTTTGACGGCTGCATGAAGGAATTTACGGATGTTCTGCCATCGGAATGTATGATGATCGGAGATTCCCTGACCGCAGATATTGAAGGTGGACAGGCTTACGGGATGTCCACATGCTGGTTTGTGCACTCTGGGGATAAAAGTGCCATTCAGCAAAATAATGGTGGAAAAGTAGTTGATCATATCATCTATGAGCTTGCTGAACTGAAAAATATCTTATAAAAAAGATTTCCGGAATCATGCATAAAATCCGTTTTTTTCCAGATACTATCACCGTATTGCAAATAAAAAGAGAGGAAGCGGATACGATGATATTAAAAGAAAAAGAACGCACAACGATTCAGGACTTACAGACACAGGAAAAAAGCTGTATTGAAAAATACGGAAGATATGCACAGCAGGCAAAAGATCCGGAACTGAAAAATCTTTTCCGGACTTTGCAGCAGAAAGAAAGAGAGCATTACGAATCTCTGGATCGTGTACTTCGCGGAGAAGTTCCGCAGTGTAACTGTAACGACAGTGACGGCAGGGACTATCAGCCGAAAGCTGCTTATACTGCAATGAGTTCTCCGGAGGACAAACAGCAGGATTCTTTTCTGGCAACTGACTGTATTGCGACAGAAAAGCTTGTTTCCGGAGAATATAATTCAGAAGTGTTTGTTTTTGGTGACAGTGGTGTGCGCAAACTGCTTGCAGACATTCAGGTAGAAGAGCAGAACCACGCAGAGATGCTTTACAAGTACAAAACCGTAAACGGTATGGTATAAAATACAACAACAGAATATAATAACAAAAAGCATATAAATGCTCCTGGACGGCAATTAACAAGGCTGTCTGAGGAGCTTTTTTGCGTTATGCTGTCAAAAATAAAAATTCATTTTTACAAACATTTTACAGTGTTATGATTATGCATTTTACTTTTTCCTCTTATACTTGCACTTGTCAATGAGGAAAACAATTGAATATAGCAAAATAAAGAGGAGATTTTATCATGAAGAAAAAATTTTTAGCAATTGTTACAGCAGCACTTATCGGAACAACCGCATTCGCAGCAACTGCAAGCGCAGCAAGCGGAACTATTGATGTAATTTCACGAGAAGACGGATCCGGAACAAGAGGAGCATTCATCGAACTGTTCGGAATCGAAGAAAAACAGGGTGATGAAAAAGTCGACATGACAACAGAAGATGCAAGTATCACAAACAGTACTTCCGTTATGATGACAACAGTTGCAGGTGATGAGAATGCAATCGGTTACATTTCCCTTGGTTCCCTGAATGATACAGTAAAAGCAGTAAAGATTGACGGTGCAGAAGCATCCGCAGAAAACGTAGCAAATGATACATACAAAGTATCCCGTCCATTCAACATCATAACAACTGACAAACTCAGCGATGCAGCAAAAGATTTCGAAAACTACATTCTCAGTTCTGACGGACAGCAGATCGTAGAAGACAACGGATACATCAAAGTAGCTGATGATGCTAAAGCATATGAGCAGAGTGATGCAGAAGGTAAAGTCGTTGTAGCTGGTTCTTCTTCCGTAACACCGGTTATGGAAAAACTGAAAGAAGCATATGAAAAAGCAAACGGCGGCAAGATCACAGTAGAAGTACAGCAGAGCGATTCCACAACAGGTATCACATCCGCAGCAGAAGGCATCTGTGACATCGGTATGGCATCCCGTGAACTGAAAGATGAAGAAACAACTGAAAATCTTACAGCAACTGAAATTGCAAGAGACGGCATCGCAGTTGTAGTAAACAATGACAATGATATTGATGAGCTGACCAGTGATCAGGTAAAAGCAATCTTCACAGGTGAGACAACAGACTGGGAAGATCTGGCTAAATAAGTAAGACCGATACAAAACGACAGAAGATGAAGCCCGGGTCACCGGGCTTCGTGTATGTCCTGCATTACATATCAGGGACGTGCCGGCGGTGTGCATCCGATGATAATTATGAGAGAGGAAGAGTCCTGTATGAATAGATTTAAAGAACAGGCCATGAAAATTGTTTTTATGGTGGCTGCCTGTGCTTCAGTCCTGGCAGTATTTCTGATTTGTTTGTTTCTGTTTGCCAATGGAATTCCGGCGATTGCCAAGATCGGACCGCTGAAATTCTTACTCGGAACAGTCTGGAAACCATCCAATGACAAATTTGGAATTTTCCCGATGATAATTGCCAGTATTTATGTAACAGGCGGCGCAATTCTGGTGGGTGTACCGATTGCCTTACTTACATCTGTATTTATGGCACGCTACTGTCCGCAGAAAATTTATCGTCCGCTGAAATCCGGAATTGAGCTGATGGCAGGAGTTCCTTCCATAGTTTATGGTTTCTTTGGTCTTGTACTGATGGTACCGCTTATTCGAAATACCTTCGGAGGAACCGGTACAAGCTGGCTGGCAGCATCCCTTCTTCTGGGAATCATGATTCTGCCGACAATTATCGGACCGACAGAATCCGCTCTTCGAAGTGTACCGGAAAGCTATTATGAAGGTTCACTTGCACTGGGGGCAACGAAAGAAAGAAGTATTTTTGTGGTTATGCTTCCGGCAGCAAAATCCGGTATTCTGGCAGCTGTAGTTCTCGGAATCGGTCGTGCGATCGGTGAGACAATGGCAGTGATCATGGTAGCCGGAAACCAGGCAAGAATGCCTGCAGGTTTACTCAAAGGTCTTCGTACAATGACAGCAAATATCGTAACTGAAATGGGTTATGCAACCGGACTTCACAGAGAAGCACTGATTGCAACAGGAGTTGTACTTTTTGTATTTATCCTGATCATCAACCTGAGTCTTTCTTTACTGAACAGGAGGTCAGAGAATGCAAACTAATACAGCAGTAGTTGAACCGACGGTGGAAAATATGAAAAAAAGAAATCAGACATCAACAGCAGACCGCATTCATTCGTATCTGCGTCATCCGGGCTCCGGAGTACTTGTCCTTCTCACGATCGGGGCGGCAATAGTTACTTTTGCAGTATTATTTTTTCTGGTAGCATATATCCTCGTAAAAGGTATCCCGTATCTGACACCGGATCTTTTTAGCCTGGAATATACATCCGACAATGTATCTCTTATGCCATCACTGATCAATACCTTTATCATGACAGCTTTATCGCTGGTGATTGCTGCACCGCTCGGAATTTTCGCGGCAATTTATCTTGTAGAATATGCAAAAAAAGGCAATAAACTGGTACAGGTTATTCGTATTACGGCAGAGACACTCTCTGGTATTCCGTCTATCGTATATGGTCTGTTTGGTATGCTGTTTTTTGTAACAGCACTTCATTGGGGAATGTCACTTCTGGCAGGTGCATGTACCCTTGTTATAATGGTACTTCCGTTGATTATGAGAACCGCAGAAGAAGCATTGAAAGCAGTTCCGGATTCTTACAGAGAGGCAAGCTTCGGTCTGGGAGCAGGCAAGCTTCGTACGATTTTTACGATCGTGCTGCCGTCTGCAGTACCTGGAATCCTTGCAGGAATCATCCTTGCAATCGGACGTATTATTGGCGAAACAGCAGCTCTTCTTTACACTTCAGGAACGGTTGCACAGGTACCGAATCTGATGGGTTCCGGACGTACACTGGCACTTCATATGTATGTACTTTCCAGTGAAGGCCTTCACATGAATCAGGCATCTGCAACTGCGGTTGTGATCCTGTTATTTGTATTACTGATTAACGGTTTGTCCGGTATGGTGGCAAAACGTATCGCGAAAGGATAACGAAACATGAGTGATAATATTAAACTTTCTATTGAAGATATGAATCTCTATTACGGAAATTTTCATGCATTACATGATATCAATATGCATATTCCGGAAAAAGAAATAACCGCTTTTATCGGACCGAGTGGATGTGGAAAATCAACTCTTCTGAAGTCTCTGAACCGAATGAATGACCTTGTTGAGGGATGTAAAATTACTGGAAAAGTAGAACTTGACGGAGAAGATATTTATGGTGACATGGATGTAAATCTTCTCCGAAAAAGAGTCGGAATGGTATTCCAGAAACCGAATCCGTTCCCGATGAGTATTTATGATAATGTAGCTTACGGACCGAGAACACATGGCATCAGATCCAAGGCAAAGCTGGACGAAATCGTAGAAAAATCTCTTCGAGATGCAGCAATCTGGGACGAAGTCAAAGACAGATTAAAGAAAAGTGCGCTGGGTATGTCCGGTGGACAGCAGCAGAGACTTTGCATTGCTAGAGCACTGGCAGTTGAGCCGGAAGTGCTTCTGATGGATGAGCCGACATCTGCACTTGATCCGATTTCTACATCAAAGATCGAAGAGCTTGCAATGGAATTAAAAGGAAAATATACGATTGTGATCGTTACGCATAATATGCAGCAGGCGACCCGAATTTCTGATAAAACAGCATTCTTTCTTCTGGGAGAAGTTGTAGAATTCAGCGATACAGATACTCTGTTTTCCATGCCGAAAGATAAGAGAACAGAGGACTATATTACAGGGAGGTTTGGTTGATTATGGCAACGCATTTCGAACGGCAGCTTGAAGCACTCCATGTGCAGATCATCACGATGGGAAGCTTTTGCGAAAAAGCAATTTCTCTTTCTAATAAAGCAATCCGGGGTGAGGATTGTATTAAAGCAATTTTTGAGACAGACAGAGAAATTGATACAAAAGAACGTGAGATTGAGAATCTCTGTATGCGTATCCTGCTTCACCAGCAGCCGGTAGCAAGAGATTTACGAGAGGTTTCCGCAGCACTGAAAATGATCTCAGATATGGAACGAATCGGAGATCAGGCAGCAGATATTGCAGATCTTTCAAAGTATATTGATGAGAAACATGTTGAAATTCCTCCGCTTATCGGAAAGATGGCAGAAATGACGGTCAACATGGTCACAGAAAGCGTTGATGCCTTTGTAAAACGTGATCTGGAACTCTGCCGAAAAGTAATCGATGATGATGATCAGGTAGATGATGCATTTAATCAGATCAAAGAGGAACTGGCAGAGCTGATGTACCAGAATCTGGATGCAAAAGCAGGACTGGATCTTTTAATGACTGCAAAATATATGGAACGAATCGGAGATCATGCGGTGAATATTGCTGAGTGGGTTGAGTATGCGATTACAGGCGAACACAGAAACAATGAGCACCAAATGGGAGGCTGATAACGTGACAAAGAAAATCTTTAAATCAAATATACTGGTGGCAGTGGTTGTGCTGATATTTGGGATTGCATGTGTGATGGCAATCCTTTATCAGCATTTCGGCAAACAGATCAATACAGAACTGGAAAAAGAGGCAACTTATCTGGCATATGGAGTAGAACAGAACGGCATGGATTATCTGAATCAGATTAAAGAAAAAGATGACCGTATTACGTATATCGCAGAGGACGGAACGGTTCTTTATGATAATCAGGCAGATTCTTCTTCTATGGAAAATCACAGTGACCGTAAAGAAGTTCAGGAAGCGCTGAAATCAGGAAGCGGACGTGCAGAACGTGATTCAAAAACACTGTCACAGAAGACGATATACTATGCACTGCGCCTCTCAGACAATACAGTGCTTCGTGTTTCCAGTACACAGTTCTCAGTATGGGTGCTTCTTATGGAGATGGTGCCGCCGATGATCGGTATTGCAGTCGTGATGCTGATACTGGCCGGTCTTGTGTCTATGCATATGGCAAATAAAATTGTGGAGCCGATCAATAATGTAGATCTTGAGCATCCGGAGGAAAATCAGATTTATGAAGAAGTAGGCCCTCTTTTAAGTAAGATATATAAGCAGAACAGACAGATCAGAAGCCAGCTGGAAGCAGCCAGACGAAATCAGGAAGAGTTTACGATAATTACAGAAAATATGCAGGAAGGTCTCCTTGTGATCGACAGTTATACAATGATCCTGTCGGGAAATTCCAGTGTATGGAAAATGTTTCAAATGCAGAAACCAAAGATTGGGGAATGCGTTTATTCGCTGAACCGTGGTGAAGAATTCCGTCTTATGATCGAACAGGTTCTGCGTGGAGAACACGGAAGTGTACGCCTGCGTCTGGGCGGCGAAGTTGTTCAGATGATCGCGAACCCTGTTACCAGAGAACAACGGGTGGCAGGTGCAGTACTTCTACTGATCAACGAAACGGAAAAGGTGGAACGTGAACAGCTGCGCAGAGAATTTTCAGCAAATGTTTCGCATGAGCTGATGACGCCTCTGACTGCAGTATCCGGTTTTGCAGAGATTATTCGAAACGGACTGGTCAGACAGGAAGATGTACAGAAATTTGCAGGCAGAATTTATGATGAAGCCCAGCGCCTGATCGCGTTGATCGAGGATACGATCCGTGTATCTCAGCTTGATGAGGGAGAAACTCCGTATGACTGGGAAGAGCTGGATGTGTGTCAGGTTGTCAGAAATGTGTGTGGCAGACTAAAAGAGATTGCTGATAAGAAAAACGTTCATTTTTATATTGACGGGGATAAAACGATGCTGTACAGCGTGCGTCCGATTCTGGATGAAATCATTTATAATCTCTGCGATAATGGAATCAAATATAATAAAGAGGATGGTACAGTAAGCATTCATCTGCGTGATCTGGGTGAACAGGTAGAGATTCGAGTCAAAGATAACGGTATAGGAATCCCGGCAGAAGATCAGAAGCGCGTATTTGAAAGATTCTATCGCGTGGACAAGAGCCACTCCAAAGAAATCGGAGGTACCGGCCTGGGTCTTTCTATTGTAAAACATGGTGTAGGTTTCCTGGGAGGAACCCTGGATCTGGTCAGCGAGATCGGCAGAGGAACCGAGATTACCATGATCTTCCCGAAAAAACGGAAAACAGTTTAAGAACATAAAAAAGATACTGACGCAATTAAAAAAGCGTTCAGTATCTTTTTTGGTTAGTAGCAATATGCGCCTTCATAACTGTTGCAGGATTCTTTCTTACGGGAAAGATTCTCACAGGAGCTGCAGCGGTTGCAGAATTCCTGTTCATAACAGGTGGCGCAGACACAATTCCCACAGTTGCTGCGGTCATAGGCCGGAGTACAGGTGTAGGGAAGAGTATCGTTTGGGCGTTCTTCCGTCATTATTTTCACCTCTCCTGATACGTTTTTGATAACTGTATTATATCTCTGTATATCAACAGATTCAAGAAAATAATGAGAAAAATTATTAATTTTCAGAAGAATTAAAATATTCTATTTTGCTTCCCAGCGTCCGGAAGCACCACATGGAAGTACCAGTCCGTTGGATGTTACAGGAAGTCCGATTTCCTGAGAATCAACATGTCCGTCGAAGTCCTTAAGTTCTGTTGAAAGCATGTAGGTCAGCACAGCCGGTGCAAGTCCCGTTGTATAGGAGTTGATCAGGAAAAACAGTGGATTCGGGCTTAAAAGCTTTACGCACAGCTTGATGAGCGGATGAATTGCATCTTCGATCTTCCAGATCTCACCTTTTGGTCCACGGCCGTAAGAAGGTGGATCCATGATGATCGCATCGTAGTGATTTCCACGTCGGATCTCACGTTCTACAAATTTTACACAGTCATCAACGAGCCAGCGGATCGGTGCTTCGGAGAGTCCGGATGCAGCCGCATTTTCTTTTGCCCAGTTGACCATACCTTTGGAGGCATCAACATGTGTAACATGTGCGCCGGCAGCGGCAGCAGCCAGAGTCGCACCGCCTGTATAGGCAAAAAGATTCAGAACTTTGACCGGACGGCCTGCGTTACGGATCTTATCTCCGAACCAGTCCCAGTTGACTGCCTGTTCCGGAAAAAGTCCGGTATGTTTGAAACTGAATGGTTTCAGATGGAAGGTCAGATCTTTGTAATGAAGATCCCATTGCTGCGGAAGATCAAAGAATTCCCATTCCCCGCCGCCTTTTTTGCTTCTGTGGTAGTGGGCGTTCATGTTTTTCCAGCCACGGCTTACCTTCGGGGTATCCCAGATAACCTGCGGGTCCGGGCGCACCAGCGTATATTTGCCCCAGCGCTCCAGTTTCTCGCCGCAGGAAGTGTCAATTACTTCGTATTCTTTCCAGTCATTTGCAATCCACATATATATGATAACCTTTCTTATAGTCTTATTTATATAGTAAAATATCTCTATCTCATCAGTATAGGTGAATCGTGACGATTCCGCAAGTAAAACTATGTAGTTTCGGGTATACAGACGATACATTTTGCGGAAATTCGTTCAAATTCGCACTTTATCACTTTGATTTGAAAAAATTTTTTACAAATAGAGAGGTGGCGGGGCTTGACAAGCAGTACTTTACAATACTAAAATATATGGGATAATAATTTAAGATCAAAAAGCTATTTAAGATGAAAGAATTTTTGCCGGGACAGGATTCTGGAAGCGGCACGAGGAGGACGAATATGCAGAAATACAGTGAGATGAGTAAAGAACAGCTTCAGGCTCTTAAGAAAGAGCTGGATCAGCAGTACGCAGAAATTAAGGCACAGGGACTGGCCCTTGATATGTCACGTGGTAAGCCGTCAGTTGATCAGCTGAATATTTCCATGGATATGATGGATGTTCTGTCAAGCAGCACAGACCTGAGATGCGAGACAGGTGTTGACTGTCGTAACTATGGTGTCATGGATGGTATTCCGGAAGCCAAACGTCTTCTCGGAGAGATTTCCGAAGTAGATCCGGAACACATTATTATTTACGGAAACTCCAGTCTGAATGTTATGTTTGATACTGTATCACGTTCTATGACTCATGGTGTTATGGGAAATACTCCATGGTGTAAACTGGATAAAGTAAAATTTCTCTGTCCGGTTCCGGGATATGACCGCCACTTCAAGATTACAGAATTTTTCGGTATCGAGATGATCAATGTGCCGATGTCACCGGAAGGCCCGGATATGGATATGGTTGAGAAACTTGTAAGCGAAGATCCGGCAATCAAAGGTATCTGGTGTGTACCGAAATACTCTAATCCGCAGGGATATACTTATTCTGAAGAAACCGTAAAACGTTTTGCACGTCTGAAACCGGCATCACCGGATTTCCGTATCTACTGGGACAATGCGTACAGTGTACATCATCTTTATGATGACGAGAAAGAACAGGATTTCCTGCTTGAGATTCTGGATGAGTGCGCAAAGGCCGGCAATCCGGATATGGTTTACAAATTTACTTCAACTTCCAAGATCAGCTTCCCTGGTTCCGGTATCGCTGCATTAGCTGCATCAAAAGCAAACCTTGATGATATTCGTAAATATATTACAGTACAGACCATCGGACATGATAAACTGAATCAGCTCCGTCATGTAAAATTCTTCAAGAATCTTGACGGTGTTCATGCACACATGAGCAGGCATGCAGCAATCCTCCGTCCGAAATTTGAGATGGTAGAGGCAACTCTCGAGAAAGAACTCGGCGGACTCGGAATCGGAGAATGGACAACTCCGAAGGGAGGTTACTTCATTTCTTTCGAATCCATGGATGGATGCGCGAAAAGAATTGTAGCAATGGCAAAAGAAGCCGGTGTCGTAATGACCGGAGCAGGAGCTACCTATCCATATGGTAAAGATCCAAAGGACAGCAATATCCGTATTGCTCCGTCTTTCCCACCAATTGACGAGCTGGAAAAGGCTGCGAAGGTTTTCGTTGTCTGCGTAAAACTTGCCAGCGTAGAGAAACTTCTGGCAGAATAAAATTCTGACTTGAACAGCAATAATAAAATTTCATAGCCGCGAACGTTAAGGAGGCGCCATGACGGAAGAAAACAAGAGTATGGACAAAGGAAGAAAACTACTGATCGGTTTAATCATTGTACTGCTCCTGCTTACCGCAGGCGCCTACTTTTTTGGTGTATATTATTTTACCGGGCATTTTCTTCCTGGGTCACAGGTGAATGGTTTTAATTGTTCTTACATGACTGAGGACGAGACCGAAAATCTTCTGAAACAAAAGACTGCAGTTTATGCACTTGCGGTGCGTACAAGAGGAGACGGTCAGGAGGGAATCACAGCAGAAGAAATCAACCTTCAATATACATCAGATGGCAGTGTCAGGAAGCTTTTGCATGACCAGAATCGTTTTATCTGGTTCCTTGCATTCAGCCAGCAGCAGACTTATGAATTGCCGGCTTCGGTATCGTATGACGAAGATCTGTTTAAGAAGAAGATCGACAGCCTGAAGTGCCTTCAGAATAATATAGAGCCGGAGGATGCCTATATCAGAGAGCTGGAGGATAGTTTCGAAGTCATTCCTGAGATTGAAGGTACAAAGATTGATTATGAAAAGCTGATGGAAGACATTTCTAATGCGGTCAGGACAGGTCGTACAGTTGCAGAGCTGGAAGCTGACGGTTGTTATATCAACCCGACAGCCTATGCATCGGATCTTACTAAGGACTGTGAGCAGATGAATGATCTGACCGATGTTGTGGTGACTTATGATTTCAGTGACCGTAAAGAGACGGTAGATCGTTCTGTGATAAAGGGCATGCTTGACAGAGATGAAAATGATAATCTGGTCGTGAGTAAGGATGCAGTAGCTGCTTATGTGGCAGATCTTGCCGGTAAATATGATACGGCAGGTACAGAACGGGCATTTTCTACATATGATAACAGAGATATCACTGTATCCGGTGGAAATTACGGATGGGTGATCGACCAGCAAAAAGAAGCCGATGCACTGTACAAAGACATCACAGAGAAAAAAACTGAGGTGCGTGAACCGATCTACGAGCAGGAAGCTGCCAGCAGAAAGATAAATGATATAGGATATTCTTATATTGAAATTGACCTGAGTGCCCAAAGAATGGTATTATATCAGAGTGGAAGTCCGGTGGTGGATACCGGGCTGGTGGCAGACAGCAGTACGCTGACCGGTGTATATGCACTGGGAGAAAAAGAATCTTCTGCAGTACCAGGCGGTAGAGATGGTGAAACAGTAGATTTCTGGATGCCATTTACAGACAAAACAGGCATATATGGAAAAGCAGGTCTGGATGTAAACGGATATGATTTTTCAGATGATGCGGATATCGCAGCTTTCGGAAGTGACGATGAGAATAGTGGAACCAGCGTATTTTCAGAGCCGAAATCATCCACAGAGGGCTGTATAGCGGTACCTGAAGAGCAGGCGCAGTTAATTTATCAGACAGTAGAAGCTGGAATACCGGTTGTCATATATAAGTGATCATAACTGTGAAAAGACAAAACAGTGTAACCAGTACAGCAAAGGAGCTGCAGGGATTCTGAGAGGGATCTTTGCAGCGGTTTTTGCGTTTCAGGAGAGGTGATAATATGAAAATTGTTGTATTAGCAGGGGGAACAAGTACAGAAAGGGATGTATCGATCGTATCCGGCACAGGAATCTGCGGTGCGCTGCGTCAGAAAAATCATCAGGCAATTCTGGTCGATGTTTTTTGCGGACTGGAGAATGTAGACTGGGCAGATCCTTTTCCGGAAAGCTATGATGTAGAGCAGGCAGTTTCCTACATCAAGAGTTTTAATACGCGCATCGAAGAGTTAAAAAAAAGCAGGAAAGAATTTTTCGGACCGAATGTCCTGGAACTTTGTAAGAAAGCGGATTTTGTTTTCCTCGGACTGCATGGATCCAACGGCGAGGACGGAAGACTGCAGGCTGTATTTGACCTGATGGGAATTCCGTATACCGGAACAGGCTATCTCAGCAGTGCGATGGCGATGGACAAAGGTGTTACGAAAGCCATGTTCCAGATGCGCGGTGTACCGACACCGGGCGGCAAAGCCATGAAGAAAAAAGACCGCGTGGAGACACCGCAGGAGCTTGGCCTGGATTTCCCTGTTGTAGTCAAGACATGCTGTGGCGGTTCCAGCATTGGTGTTTATATCGTAGATAATCAGGCTGATTATACGAAAGCTCTGGATGGAGCATTTACCTATGAAAATGAAGTTGTCGTAGAAGAATTTGTCGAAGGTACTGAGTATACGGTTGCTGTTGTGGACGGCAAAGCATATCCGGTTGTACAGATCGTTCCGGTTCAGGGATTCTATGATTATGAGAATAAATACAAACCGGGCGCAGTGAAAGAAACCTGTCCGGCACCGATTTCCGAAGAACTGACCAGACGTCTTCAGGAATATGCGGTAGAAGGCTATCACGCACTTGAAATGGAAAGCTATGGTCGTCTTGATTTCATTGTAACAAAAGATGAAAAGATCTACTGCCTCGAGGCAAACACTCTTCCGGGAATGACACCTACCAGTCTGATTCCGCAGGAGGCGGCAGTGCTCGGTATGGATTATCCGACTCTGTGTGAAGAACTGATCAAAGTCTCAATGAAAAAGTACGAATGAGGAAAAATAAATGAAAAATCTTACCTTAAGAAATCTTACAGAGGTGTGCAGTGGAACCTGGCATGGCGATGATGCGCTTCTTGACCGTGAAATTTCTGCAATTACCACAGACAGCCGTAAGATTGAGAAAGACTGTCTGTTTGTGCCGATTGTTGGAGAACGCGTGGATGCACATCGTTTTATCCCGGATGTTATGGCGAAAGGGGCACTTGCGACACTTTCAGAGAGAGAGCTGCCAGATGCAGCTTACCCGTATATTCAGGTTGCATCTTCTCTGCAGGCAGTAAAAGATATCGCAGAATTATATTTACAGCAGCTTCAGATTCCGGTAGTCGGAATCACCGGAAGTGTTGGTAAGACCAGTACGAAAGAAGTAATTGCATCTGTACTGAAAGAAAAATATCGTACCCTGAAAACACAGGGAAACTTTAATAACGAACTTGGACTGCCACTGACCGTATTCCGTCTGAGAGAAGACGATCAGATCGCCGTTCTGGAAATGGGAATCAGTGATTTTGGAGAAATGACACGACTTACCCGGATAGCGAAACCGGATACCTGCGTGATCACAAATATCGGAACCTGTCATCTTGAAAATCTTGGCGACAGAGACGGTGTTCTCAAAGCAAAGACGGAAATTTTCCAGTCCATGCAGCCGAACGGCCATATTGTACTGAACGGGGATGATGATAAGTTGGCAACGGTTGATGGCTATCATGGTGTGAAACCAGTATTTTTCGGTTTGGATGCGAAGCGTGATGTTTATGCAGACCAGATCGTGAGCAGGGGGCTGAAAGGTGTTTCCTGTCGCATTCATATGGACGAAGATGCTTTTGATGTACTGGTGCCGACACCGGGCATCCATATGGTCTATAATGCACTTGCAGCAGCGGCTGTAGGCAGAATCTACGGACTTACGATCGAAGAAATTAAAAGAGGTATTGAAAGCCTGGAGACAATCCGTGGTCGTTTCAAGATGATCGAGACAGAGAATTTTCTGGTTGTAGATGACTGTTATAATGCCAATCCGATGTCCATGAAAGCTTCTCTGGATGTACTTCATGATGGAGAGGGACGAAGAGTGGCGATTCTCGGAGATATGGGAGAACTTGGCGAGAATGAGATTTCTCTGCATAAAGAAGTCGGAGAGCATGCTGCAAAATGTGGCATTGATGTCTGCATCTGTGTGGGAGAACTTTCTGTACATATGGCAGACGCTGCGCGCACAGCAGATCCGAATTTTGAAGTTCATTATGAAAAAGACCGGGAATCTCTTCTTAAGAATCTTGAAGGGTATGTCCGTAAGGGAGATACGATTCTCGTAAAGGCGTCTCATTTTATGAAGTTTGAAGAAGTGGTAGACGCACTGGAAAAAATGTAAAATTCTGCAGGAATTTGACGAACGATTTTTGTTCCATACAGGCCTTAAAAGGTGTAGAATGAGTTTATCGGATAACTGTTCACAGACTGTAAAACAAGGAGGGCTTATGCTGGAACGAATCATGGACCTGCATATTCTGCTTTATCTGATGGCTGTTCTCGGAACAGCAGGAGGAGTGGGTATGCTGGCAGTACACCTTACCTACAGAAGAACCATGCGAAAGACAAAAGCGACAACGAACCTGAGAGAAAAGTGGCTGAATCTGTGGAAAACAAGGGATAAGCTTCTGAACAGAATGAATCTTCTGGTCTGGATTCCTTCATTGTTATCTACGGTTTGCCTGGGGTTGTCGCTTTTTTTTGTTACGAAACTCGGATCGGAACAGGGACTTTCACTGCAGTATCTGTATATCGGCACAGCGGTTCCGGTTGCACTTCTGATCTTGCGGCAGGCGCTGGATTTTTCATACAGGGAAGAACTGGTGACAAATTCTCTCGCGGATTATATCCTTCAGGCACGTTCCCGAAAGGAAAATCCTCCCACAGCCCGTAAGTACGAACCGCAGCAGACCTCTCAGAAAACAGATCCGATCCTCAGGGAAGAAATGGTTGAGCGGATTGCTTCCAGTATCCGGCAGACTGCGGCAACGGGCAGTCATTTCAGCAAGATGCTGAGCCCTGAGGAGGAAGAGATCATGAGGGAGATCATACGGGAATTTATGGAATAAACACAGAGAAATCTGGAGGTACAAATGAACAAAAGAAGAATTATATGGATAGAGCTGCTGCGCATTTGTGCGTGCATCGGCGTCATCGGTATTCATGTTGCTTCGCAACATTTTCATGACATGCCGGTCAATACATCCGTATGGGCAGTATCTAATTTTTATCATGGAATCAACCGATATGCAGTTGCCTGTTTTGTAATGATCAGCGGAGGTCTGTATCTTGATCGCAAACGGACATGGAATCTTAAGAAATTGTGGACACACAGTATTCTTCCGATTGCTGTTGCATATATATTCTGGCAGGTATTTTATGCGCTTTACCGAAGTCTGACGGATGAAGGTCTGAAATTCGGCTCAGTTGCTTTTTTCAAGCGATTTCTGGTTATGATATCAGATCCCTATTTTCATCTGTGGTATTTGCCGATGCTGATCGGGCTTCTTATCATCACGCCAATGCTGTGGGAAATCGTCAACAGTAAGAATGGGAAACAATGGGAAGAATATATGATCCTCCTGTATCTGATTTTTAAGATCCTGCCATATACGGTTAAGGTTTTTCCGATACCTTGCAAAGAACATGTGATGAATGTTTTGAATACGGTACAGCCGCAGATGGTTACCGGATTTGTAGGATATTATATTGCAGGACACTATCTGTATCAGTACGGAGTATCTAAAAAACTTGAAAAACTGATCTACATATTGGGAATCGTTTCAATCAGTATGGGCATCCTGTTTTGTTATATCAGGTCACAGCAGAAGGGAACAGATATACAGGATTTTTATGAGAATTATACCCTGGCTGCTTTTTTCTGGGGCATTTCTGTATTTTTGTTTTTCAAAAATTATGTTTCAAAGATAAAATGGAATGACAAGCAGGAAAAACGAATCTGCCTTGTTGGAAGCTGCACATTCGGAATTTTTCTTATCCATGTGCTGGTGAGATCACTTTTCCACAAAGCAGGTATTGACAGTATGATGATCAGTAATACATTTATAGCAATACCGATCGTGATCGCACTGATCTTTACACTGAGCTTTGGGGCGGTAGTGATCATAAAGAAAATTCCGGTATTGAAGAAGTGGATCGTATGATCAGTCTTCTTCAATTACCTGAATCTCAAGATAATCAAACGAAATATTTTCTATAAAACTGTCCTGGTTAAACCTGGCTCTGGAGTGGCGCTTAAAATCAGCAATATTGTTGTCAAGCCAGATCGGGTTCTCCAGGTCAAATTCATAGCAGATTTCCTGTAGTGCACGAAAAATCTTATGAGTTCTGGTATCTTCAGAATCATCATCTATTACAATATCTCTTATTAAGTGGTTATTTTCCCACATTTTTCCCCATAAACGAAACATAGCTGCCTCCTGTCAGAAATATTTTCTAAATCAGTATAGCCATTCTTTGCAGATAAGTAAAGAAATATGTAAAGAAAATTCATTGCAGATTTTAGTGAGATAAAGTATAATGATTATTGTGAGCGGAGTGAACAGTAAGCTTAATGGAAATACATTTTGCATCGTCACAAAATACAGGATGCATATTTTTTATGAATGGAGGAGTTGTTAATGAAGTTATACGACAGTGGCATTTATCTGGTGAACGGTCATGACATCGTTGAAGAAGGCAGTATGAACCAGCCGGTATCCAGAGAAGAAGCAGCTGGAAATACAATGGCATACAGAATTCTGGAAGCACATAATACATCCGGAAATATGGAAAAGCTTCAGATTAAATTTGATAAGCTGACATCTCATGATATCACCTTTGTTGGTATTATTCAAACAGCACGTGCATCAGGACTCGAGAAATTCCCGGTTCCCTATGTACTGACAAACTGTCATAACTCTCTTTGTGCAGTAGGCGGTACGATCAATGAAGATGATCATATGTTTGGACTTACCTGTGCGAAGAAATATGGCGGAGTTTATGTACCTCCTCATCAGGCTGTTATCCACCAGTTTGCACGCGAAATGCTGGCAGGGGGCGGCAAGATGATTCTTGGTTCAGACAGCCATACCCGTTATGGTGCACTTGGTACCATGGCTATGGGCGAAGGCGGCGGAGAACTTGTAAAACAGCTTCTTTCCCAGACATATGATATTAATATGCCAGGCGTTGTGGCAATCTATCTGAAAGGTGAACCACGTCCGGGAGTAGGCCCGCAGGACGTTGCACTTGCAATCATCGGCAAAGTATTCGCAAACGGCTATGTTAAGAATAAAGTTATGGAATTCGTAGGACCTGGTGTTGCAGGACTGAGCGCTGATTTCCGTATCGGTGTGGACGTTATGACAACAGAGACTACATGTCTTTCCTCTATCTGGCAGACAGATGAAAAGATTGAAGAATTCTATGAGATCCATGGCAGAAAAGAAGATTACAAAGAACTGAAACCGGGTAAAGTGGCTTATTATGACGGCTGCGTAGAAGTTGATTTAAGCGAAATCAAACCAATGATCGCAATGCCGTTCCATCCGAGCAACACTTATACTATCGATGAACTGAAAGCAAATCTTTACGACATTCTGGATGATGTTGAGAAAAAAGCACAGATCAGCCTTGATGGCAAAGTTCCATATACTCTGAAAGACAAAGTGATCGACGGAAAGCTTTATGTAGAGCAGGGAATCATCGCAGGATGTGCAGGCGGTGGTTTCGAAAATATCTGTGCAGCAGCTGACATTCTTCGTGGCGCAAGCATCGGATCAGATGCATTTACACTCAGCGTATATCCGGCAAGTACTCCGATCTATATGGAACTTGCAAGAAACGGTGTCCTTGCAGATCTCCTTGCTACAGGTGCTGTTGTTAAGACTGCATTCTGCGGACCATGCTTTGGCGCAGGCGATACACCGGCAAATAATGCATTCAGTATCCGTCATACGACCAGAAACTTCCCGAACCGTGAAGGCTCTAAAGTTCAGAACGGACAGATTTCTTCTGTTGCTCTCATGGATGCAAGATCTATCGCAGCAACAGCAGCAAATAAAGGTTTCCTGACTTCAGCAGAAGAATTTAACGGAAACTACACACATCAGAAATACTTCTTCGACAAGACGATTTATGAGAATCGTATTTTTGACAGCAAGGGTGTTGCGGATCCGAGCGTGGAGATCCAGTTTGGACCAAACATCAAAGACTGGCCGAAGATGCCTGCACTGGCAGATAATCTTGTGCTGAAAGTTGTATCTGAGATCCATGATCCGGTTACAACAACGGATGAGCTGATCCCGTCAGGTGAAACTTCCTCCTTCCGTTCCAATCCGCTCGGACTGGCTGAGTTTACTCTGTCCCGTAAAGATCCGGCATACGTTGGACGTGCAAAGGAAATCCAGAAAGCACAGAAAGCTCTGGAGGCAGGAGAATGTCCGGCAGAGGCAGTCCCAGAACTGAAGCCTGTTATGGAAACCATTAAGAAACAGTTTGCAGGTATCAGCAATGAGAACATCGGTATCGGAAGTACGATTTTTGCAGTAAAACCTGGTGATGGTTCTGCACGTGAGCAGGCAGCTTCCTGTCAGAAGGTTCTTGGCGGATGGGCAAATATCGCCAACGAATATGCAACGAAGCGTTATCGCTCCAACCTGATCAACTGGGGTATGCTTCCGTTCCTGATCCCGCAGGGAGATCTTCCGTTTGAGAACGGGGACTACCTGTTCTTCCCTGAGGTTCGAGGAGCTGTTGCAGACAAAGCGGACAGTATCACAGGTTATGTAGTAAAAGAAGACGGACTGAAAGAGTTCCAGGTAACTCTGGGTGAACTGACTGACGATGAGCGTGAGATCATCCTGAAAGGCTGTCTGATCAATTACAACAGAGGATAATATATATTGCTATAAAGACGACAGGACACCATTCATACAGCTCCGCAAATACCATTGCGTCTGCTATGTGATACATGCGCTTATAATCTGCCAGTCGCTCGAACTCGCTTACGCTCAGACAGCGAGCTTGGTGGCAGAAGCTAAGCATGTATCGCATAACGCAGTACTCATGAGTATTTGCGGTTTCTGTATGAATGGTGTCCTGTCTGTTTATTAGTATGGGGAAAGAAGGGTGACCGGTATGGGGACGAGAAGGAAAAGACGGAGCAGAATGAATTATCAGAAAATAATATATAATACGAAAAATACACAATATAAATATACTGCAAATAATGAAATAAATAATAATTATGAGAAAAATATAAAAATGTGTTGACAAATGCGCTGGACGGTGATATTATAATGACATCAAAAGAAAACAAGAGAAAAACAAATCAAACAAAATAAAAAATCATTCAATTCATAGTATAAATAAACGTTACATGAAAGGAATGAAATCAAAAAGAAAGGGTAAGGTGATACCGTTGGGACACTAGCCACACATCATATCAATATGAGAAGTGACAGAGATTGAGTTTCCTGCAAGAAAGACCTGATACATAAATTATCCATTATTTATAACGATCATTACAGAACACTCGAAAGAAATATTTAAAATATTACCTGGTGAACAGGACTTTCCGAAAGTAATGAATCATACAAAACGTATTACAGGTATATAGAATCGATCACTCATATTGAATAACTGTCACGAACCTGATACAAAGAATTTTAGAAATGTGTAAAGAAACATTTTTAAAAGTTGAGATCCAGATGATGTGAGTTATATGAATCGAAGCTTTGCATCAGAAGAATATCTTCTCACAAAAGATATTACATCAGAAATTAATGGGGTCTTATTCCCGATGAAAACAGTTCGAAATTTAAGAAGTTAAGTTTGGAGTTGCTCTAATCAGAAGGAAAAGATACTTTCATATTTCTAAATTAAATTATAATCCGTAAATTATAATTTAAACTCTATCAACTTTCTAAATGAACCGAATGATAAAAATCATCTCGTTTGTGAGCAGGAAATTACAAGAAACCAAAAGACACAATATCAGATAAAAAGATAATTAATAAATATAAAAACTAAATACAGATAATTGAATGAAGTATACTAAAAGAGGTATCAAAGATTTCAATTAGTAAACAAGACGATAAGTTTTGAAAGAACAAAGAGGTTAATTAAAATTGAATAGCGAAGATTGTTAAGACGGTCATCATTTTAGATTATGAGAAGTAAATTATAAGAAAAAGTGATGGCCGTCTTACTGTTGTGTAAAGATGATTTTTACGTTATACTCTCCATAGAAAGTGCGGTAAGCGCTAAAGGAGAGCTTTTTTTATGTGGAATAATATAGAAGATATGATTTTATATGAGGATAGAGATATTATTGTCTGTCACAAAGTGGCAGGTATTGCCGTACAGAGTGCGAGAATCGGGATGCCGGATATGGAAAGCACTCTGAAAAATTATCTGGCATCAAAAAAAACAGGGACAATGCCATATCTGGGGATTGTTCATCGTCTGGATCAGCCGGTGGAAGGGGTGCTTGTTTTTGCAAAAAATAAAAGGGCGGCTGCCGGGCTGACAGGTCAGATTACATCAGGAAGCGTTACGAAGGAGTATCTTGCCGTAACAGATCAGAAACCGGAGAATGTGCAGGGACATCTGGAGGATTATCTGAAGAAAGACGGAAAAACAAATACATCTGCAGTAGTTACATCAAAAACCGATAGGGCAAAAAAAGCAGTTCTGGATTATAAAGTACTTAATGAAGTTTCAGATGAGCGGACTTCGACCGGAAAAAGAATTCTGGTCAGGATACAGCTTGGAACAGGCCGCCACCATCAGATCAGGGTACAGATGACACATGCCGGAATGCCGCTTCTCGGAGATCGGAAATATAATCCGGAGGATTCTTCAGGACTTCCGCTGGGACTGTGTTCCTGTCATCTTGTGTTCCGACATCCGGTCACAGGAAAGAAGCTGGAATTTCAGGTAACTCCAAAAGGAGAATGTTTTGCAGATTTCCCAAATATCTGAATCAGAATATAGTGAAATTGCCGTATTTTCTTCGAAAAAATGAAAAAACTATGAAATCTATAGACGGAAAAATGAAAATGTGTATAATGTAGAAAAGAATCGGATCGATGTAAAATTTATAGTAGAAAAGAGGAAAATACAATGAAAAAAGCAGCTATTGCGGTGCTTTTTCTTGCCGGTGCAGTCGTAGCGGCAGGCGAGAGTGGTAAGATGGGCGGCTTTGGTAATTTTATTTCAGATGTGCAGGCCGAAGATGAACTGTCTGAAAGTGATAAAGACCAAAAAGAGATTATAGAAGAGTCAGATACTACAGAGGAGGACAGAGTCGCTGCTATTGATACTTCAATCACACTTGGTGCAGGCAGCAGAATTGCAGTTGTGAGCAAGGCTACAGATGGAGAATACTGGAAACTTGTCCGTCAGGGAATGGAAGATGCAGTTAAGGATATTAATAAAGCCTATGAGTTTTCATCCGATGATGAAATTTCTATGACTTTCGAGGGGCCTTCGGATGAGCAGGATATTGAAACTCAGGTTAATACGCTCGATGCGGTAATTGCAGAGAATCCTACCGTCTTGTGCATGTCAGCCGGAGATATTGAATCCTGTCAGGCACAGCTTGAGGCGGCCAGTGAGAATGGCATTCCGGTTGTAGTTTTTGATTCCAATGTCAGTGACGATGAGCTGGTGGCAGCGTTCCGTGGTACAGATAATGCATATGCAGGAAAACTTGCGGCAGAAAAACTTGTGGATGCAATCGGAGAAAACGGCAAAATTGCAGTATTTTCCGCGCAGGAAAAGACCGAAAGTTCACAGAAACGTGTCGAGGGATTTAAGGAAGCGTTGGCAGATTACGAGGGAATCTCAATTGTAAGTGAGTTATATACCGATAAGGTCAAAGATATGTCAGAGGCGATGGCAGATGTGTTGAAACGTTACCCGGATCTGGACGGAGTATTCTGTACCAATGAAGATGTTGCGGATATGTATCTTGGACTGGATAAAGGAGAAAATACACCGGTTATGGTAGGTGTAGATGCGACAAGCGTACAGCAGAAGGCAATCACGGACGGACAGGAGCTTGGGACCGTATCACAGGATCCATATGATATCGGATATCAGACGATCATAGCTGCATCACAGGCTATGTCTACAGATCCGGCACAGGCGGCTTCAGTAGAAAAAAATGTCCTGCTTGAGCCGAAATGGATTGACGCGTCTAATATCGATGATAGAGTAAACGGCAATTATCTGTACAGCAAATAAAAGAGAATATACGCAGGATGACGTGATATGATATGTAAGAGACAAGTTAATCCTGATATCCGACAGGGACAGTTCACATTGGACTGTCCCTGTGTTATAATGAAAAAGATTGAATTGAAGTAACTATTCAGAAGATAGTATCCCGCGAGGCGTTTTGGCATGTTTTTTGCCAAAATCCTGAGACCTATAAGGCAAAATGCCATCACCGAAGGTGATTTGGAATGCATTTTGACTCGTAACTGTGAGGGTACTGAACAGTTACGAACTGAAATAAAAAGCAACTTCGATCAAAGTATGTTATGGCAAAACAGAGGAGGAAATTTTTTGAAAGAAAGAGAAACATTTGGATCAAGACTTGGTTTTATTCTGGTTTCCGCAGGATGTGCCGTAGGGCTTGGAAACGTATGGAAATTTCCATATATGACAGGAAAATATGGCGGGGCAGCTTTTATCCTGATCTATCTGGTATTTCTGGTGCTGCTGGGTCTGCCGATCCTTGTAAGCGAGTTTGCTGTAGGACGAAGCAGCAGATTAAGTACAGCGAGAGCATTTCACAAACTGGAGCCGGAGGGTTCCAATTTCCATAAATACAGTTATATGGGAATGATCGGTAACTATATGCTGATGATGTTTTATACCATGGTCGCCGGCTGGATGATGTATTACTGTTATGTTATGGCAACAGGTAAGCTGAGTGGAGCATCTTCTGATGAGGTCAGTGGGTTCTTTTCCAATCTGATGACATCGACAGGTACTATGACCGGCTGGATGATCGCAGCAGTTCTTCTTGCATTTGGAGTATGTTCACTTGGACTTAAGAACGGAATCGAGCGCATCACGAAGGTGATGATGATCTGTCTTTTTGCACTGATCGTTGTGCTGGCAGTTCATTCTGTGACACTTGACGGTGCAATGGAAGGTGTGAAATTTTATCTGGTGCCAAACCTTGACAACATCCGTGCGGCAGGTCTCGGAAATGTGATCTTCGGTGCACTTTCTCAGGCATTCTTCACATTAAGCATTGGTATCGGTGCGATGGAAATCTTCGGAAGCTACATGGGTAAGGAATGTACGCTTGCAGGCGAAAGTGTCAATATTCTGATCCTTGATACATTTGTAGCGTTGATGGCTGGATTGATCATCATTCCGGCATGTTTTGCATTTGGTGTAGAGCCGGGGGCAGGTCCGGGACTTGTATTTATCACACTGCCAAACGTGTTTAACCAGATGGCAGGCGGAAGACTCTGGGGAGCTTTGTTCTTCCTGTTTATGTCTTTTGCGGCACTGTCTACGGTCATTGCTGTATTTGAGAATATCCTGTCCTTTGCAATGGATCTGTGGGGATGGAAGCGTAACAAGGCAGTTGTGTTTAATATTGTACTGATCATCATTCTTTCCATGCCGGCAATCCTCGGATTCGGACCATGGTCCGGTATCCAGATTCTCGGTGAAGGAACCAACATCATGGATCTTGAGGACTTTATCATTTCCAATAATATCCTGCCGCTTGGTTCTGTAGTTTTCGTCATTTTCTGTGCATCGAAGAAAGGATGGGGATGGGACAATTTTATCAAAGAAGCCAACACAGGATCAGGACTGAAATTTCCGAAATTTATCAGAAACTACATGCTCTGGGTGATTCCGGCAGTTGTTGCGGTTATTTACCTGAAAGGGTACTATGATATGTTCCAGCCGAAAGGAATGAATTATCTGGTTCCGTGGATGATCATCGGTGTTGCAATGCTTGTTCTTGTCGGATGGATTTCCTTCGGGCACAGCAAAAAGAAATAAGATACCAAGTAGGATTGTGAGAGTGCGTAGCACGGAACAATCCGTGGGTATCGCAAATAATATAAAAGAAACAAAATCAGAGGAGGCATAATTATGATAGCAGAAAAAATGAAACCTTTTGTCCAGAACAACTCAGCGATCCGCATGATGTTCGAGGAAGGAAACTGTCTCCGTGCAAAATACGGCGCAGACAAAGTATATGATTTCAGTCTTGGAAATCCGAGTGTTCCGGCACCGGACTGTGTACGTGAGGCGATCATTGATCTTGTAAATAACGAAGAACCGACAGTTCTTCACGGATATATGAACAATGCTGGTTTTGAGGATGTCAGAGAGACCATTGCGCAGTCTCTGAACCGCCGCTTCGGAACCGCTTTTTCTGCACATAATCTGATCATGACCGTTGGAGCTGCCAGCGGTCTGAATGTCATCCTCAAGACGATCCTGAATCCGGGTGAGGAAGTGATCGTTTTTGCACCGTATTTCCTGGAATATGGTGCATATGTACGTAACTATGACGGCAAGCTTGTGGAAATCTCTCCGAATACCGAGACTTTCCAGCCGAATCTGAAAGAACTGGAAGAAAAGATCAATGTCAACACCCGGGCTGTGATCGTAAACACGCCACATAACCCGACGGGTGTTGTTTATTCCGAAGAGACGATTAAAGAGCTTGCTGCAATCCTTGAGAAGAAACAGCAGGAATTTGGTTCCGTCATCTATCTGATCTCTGATGAGCCATACAGAGAGCTGGCATACGATGGTGTGGAAGTTCCTTATCTGACAAAATACTATAAGAATACAGTTGTAGGATATTCCTACAGCAAATCTCTGTCCCTTCCGGGCGAGCGTATCGGTTATCTGGTTATCCCGGATGAGCTTGAGGACAGTGCGACCGTGATCACGGCAGCAGCGATCGCCAACCGTGTACTCGGAAGTGTCAATGCACCATCTCTGATGCAGAAAGTCATCCAGAAATGCGTGGACGCAGAGGTAGATGTGGCTGCTTATGACCGCAACCGTCTGGCACTTTACAATGGACTGAAAGAATGTGGTTTCGAGTGTATCAAACCGCAAGGAGCTTTTTACCTGTTCGTAAAATCTCCGGTCGCAGACGAAAAGCAGTTCTGTGAAGCCGGAAAGAAATACAATATTCTGATGGTACCGGGAAGTTCTTTTTCCTGCCCGGGCTATGTAAGACTGGCATATTGTGTATCCTATGACACAATTCAGAATTCCCTGCCGGAATTTAAGAAGCTTGCAGCAGAATTTGGCCTGAACTAAATTAAGGGAGGAAACTCATGGCGGATGGGCGTCGGCGGCAAAAGACCGTTCCGAGATACTGGTAACGTATGTACAGGCACTTGGACAGGCCAACGTACATAGCCGCAGAATTTACCTTGATGGATTTGATCCGGACAAAGCTTACCGTCTGGAAGGTACAGACGAAGTGTACAACGGTGAAATGTTGATGAAGATGGGATTTTTGATGAGAGATTTCAGAGGGGATTTCCAGAGCAGACTGTATCATTTCGTTGCAGAATAAAGCAAAAAAACTGTCATGCAGGCAGAAATAAAACAGACGCAGGAGCTGACGATGATGTCGATGCCCCTGCGTTTTCTGTATACCAAAGTATGCAAGAGAAGTTGCCGGTGGTGCGTCTGCTGATCAGATTCTATCGATTTTTTTGCGGATATCCAGCATTTTCTGGTCCAGTTCGGAGATTACAGAAGCACATCTCTGTAATTCCTCGTTGATGACAGCGGCCTGTTTCTGACCTCTTTTATAGCGAAGCTGATGATCGAGATTTGCCCAGTAATCCATGGCGGCTGTGCGAAGCTGCAGTTCGACTTTGATCCACTGGCTTTCATTCTGGAATGGCATAGCGACCTCAAGAATCAGATGCAGACTCTGATAGCCGGATTTCTTTGGCTCTTTGATATAGTCCTTTGTCTTGATGATACGGATATCCTGTTGTTTCTCGATCAGTTCCGCGACTTTATAAATATCATCTACATAAGAACAAACGGCACGCACGCCGATCAGGTCATTGATTTTTTCCAACGCCTGAGCGAAGTTCAGATCCAGTTCCTTTTTCTGCATTTTTTTGCAGACGCTGTCATAGCTTTTGAGCCTTCCCGTCGTCATCTGGATAAAGCTCCGGTTATATTTCATCAGTAAAAAAGTATTGATAATTTCCAGTTTGGTCATCATAAGGTTGATGGCACATTGTCCTTTGATGCTGAATTCCCCGTCAGTCAGCATGTTTTTTAAAAGTTCTTTTTTCTTCAATTTCTGTCTTTCTTCCTCTAACTGTATCAAAGTAAAATTTTCAGTCGTGTAAGTTTCAGTCGTTCGTAATGTATTGCAGGTTCCCATGAAAATACTCCTTCTGTAATAAATCTGTAAGTGTTTTGCGTTAAATCAACGTAAAATAAGAAAAGTGATGGAAAATCACAGATTCCTTATTTTCGTTTCCCATCAATTAATGTATGAAAGCAGATGGAAAAATATGACAAAAATGACTATGGGCATCGGATATAGACTCCGGCAGGATTGCAGAGATGCGCAGAAGAAGTCAATTTGTAGAATCTATAGAAAAACAGAGAAGATACATGAAAGAATTCGGTTAAAATTTTAACAAATTACAGATTGACAAATGATTAACAAATCCGTATAATAAGCACATATCAATCATTGATAAATAATTAACGTTAATCAATTAACAGAATTGTTTATCGGACTAAATTATAAGGATCATATCATAAGAGGAAAAACAGGAGGATTCAGAAATGGCAAAGAAAGAAACCCACATCCCGGCAATCATTGACACTCCGGAAGCACTGGAAGCAAAGATCGCTGCGATGAAAGAAGCACAGAAACTTTTCGCCACTTACACACAGGAGCAGGTAGACAAGATCTTCAAAGCTGCTGCAACTGCTGCTGACAAAGCGCGTATCCCGCTTGCAAAAGCAGCTGTAGAAGAAACAGGAATGGGTATTGTTGAAGATAAAGTCATCAAAAATCACTATGCATCTGAATACATCTACAATGCATACAAAAACACAAAGACCTGTGGTGTGATCGAAGAAGATCCGGTTTACGGAATCAAGAAAATTGCAGAACCGATCGGACTGATCGCAGCAGTTATCCCGACTACAAACCCGACTTCCACCGCAATCTTCAAAACTCTGATCGCGCTGAAGACAAGAAATGCAATCATCATCAGCCCACATCCGCGTGCAAAAGGAAGCACTATCGAAGCTGCCAAAGTTGTGCTTGAAGCAGCAGTGAAAGCAGGCGCACCGGAAGGCATCATCGGATGGATCGACGTACCGAGTCTGGAACTTACCAACATGGTAATGAAAGAAGCAGACATCATCCTTGCAACAGGCGGTCCTGGAATGGTTAAGGCAGCATATTCCTCCGGAAAACCGGCACTTGGTGTTGGAGCCGGAAACACACCGGTTATCATTGATGATACTGCCGATATCCGTCTTGCAGTAAACTCCATCATCCACTCCAAAACATTTGACAATGGTATGATCTGTGCATCCGAACAGTCTGTAACAGTTCTGGAAGGTGTATATAAAGCAGTAAAAGAAGAGTTCCAGTACAGAGGATGCTATTTCCTTAAGAAAGACGAAATCGAAAAAGTAAGAAAAACAATTCTGATCAACGGCGCACTGAATGCAAAGATCGTTGGACAGAAAGCAGCTACGATCGCTGAGATGGCAGGTATAAAAGTTCCTGCAGAAACCAAGATCCTGATCGGTGAAGTAGAATCTGTAGACATCAGTGAAGAATTTGCGCATGAGAAACTGTCTCCGGTACTTGCCATGTACAAAGCAAAAACATTTGATGAAGCAATTGCAAAAGCAGAACAGCTCGTAGCTGACGGCGGATACGGACATACATCTTCCCTTTACATCAATGTAAATGAGAAAGAAAAAATGGCAAAACATGCAGCAGCCATGAAGACCTGCCGTATCCTGATCAACACTCCTTCTTCTCAGGGTGGTATTGGAGACCTTTATAACTTCAAACTTGTTCCGTCCCTGACACTGGGCTGCGGTTCCTGGGGAGGAAACTCCGTATCCGAAAATGTTGGCGTAAAACACCTGATCAATATCAAAACTGTTGCTGAGAGGAGAGAGAACATGCTCTGGATGAGAACCCCGGAAAAAGTTTACTTCAAAAAAGGCTGCCTGCCGGTTGCTCTGGATGAGCTGAAAAACGTAATGGGCAAGAAACGCTGCTTCATCGTTACAGACTCCTTCCTTTACAAGAACGGTTATACAAAGAAAATAGAAGACAAACTTGATGAAATGGGCATCGTGCATACCTGCTTCTCTGATGTAGAACCGGATCCGTCTCTCGCTTCTGCAAGAGCCGGTGCTGCAGCAATGCGTGCATTCGAGCCGGACTGCATCATCGCTATGGGTGGTGGATCTGCAATGGATGCCGGTAAGATCATGTGGGTGCTTTATGAAAATCCGGATGCAGATTTTGATGATATGGCAATGGATTTCATGGATATCCGTAAGAGAATTTACACATTCCCGAAAATGGGTAAAAAAGCGTACTTCATCGCCGTACCGACATCTTCCGGTACCGGTTCTGAGGTAACACCTTTTGCCATTATCACAGATAAAGAAACAGGAATAAAATGGCCGCTGGCTGATTACGAGCTGATGCCTGATATGGCAATCGTTGATACAGATAACATGATGAGTGCACCGAAAGGACTGACAAGCGCTTCCGGTATCGATGTTATGACACATGCGATCGAAGCATATGTTTCTATGATGGCATCTGACTACACAGACGGACTTGCACTTCGTGCCATCAAACTTGTATTTGATTATCTGCCGAGAGCATACAGAGACGGTAATGATGTAGAGGCAAGAGACCATATGGCAAACGCTTCCTGTATGGCAGGTATGGCCTTTGCAAATGCATTCCTCGGAGTAAACCACTCTCTGGCTCACAAACTGGGTGCTTTTCACCACATTCCTCACGGAATCGCAAATGCTCTGGTACTTACAGATGTTATGCGTTATAATGCAGCAGAAGTTCCGACCAAGATGGGTACTTTCCCGCAGTATCAGTATCCGAAGACACTGGCACGTTACGCAGAGATCGGCCGCTTCGTAGGACTGACAGGAAAAGACGACAATGAAGTATTTGAAAAACTTCTGGAGAAACTGGAAGAACTCAAAAAAATCATTGAGATCAAACCTACGATCAAAGATTACAACGTAGATGAAAAATATTTCCTGGAGACTCTGGATGAGATGAGCGAACAGGCCTTCAACGACCAGTGCACCGGCGCAAACCCGAGATATCCACTGATTGCAGAGTTGAAAGAAATCTACCTGAAAGCATACTACGGTAAATAAGCAGGATAAGCCTTCGTTTTCTTCCATAAAAATATTATAAGCAGCGACAGCCCCGGCGTTACAGGAACGTGATGCCGGGGCTGTTGTTTTAACAACAGGAGAAATATTGTAACAAAATTAAGAATCTATGTATTGCAAGTGGCAGGATATGGGTGTTACAATAAACACCAATGACAATGTTAACATAGAAACAGAACTTATATAGTAACGCTTTTCTGGTTATATATAAGAAAAAGAAGCAATAGCTTCAGGAGGCGTGATTATTGAAACATAATGAAAACACAAAATACGTGAAAATTGGTATCACAGGCGCTGCCGTTCTGGCATTTGGATTTGCAACAGCATATATCCTGAATCAAAGTGCAAATATTGCGGCAGGTATCCAGGTTGTATTCAACATTTTGAAACCGTTCCTGTACGGCGCACTGATCGCCTATATCCTTGCACCGATGTGCAACCGGATGGATGAACGCTTTCTGAAATGGTTTCCGAATGCGACAGAGAAAAAGAAAAAGGGGCTGAAATTTCTGTCTATTGCAATTGCGGTTATTCTTGCTGTAACGGTTGTGGTATTGTTGATCATTCTGATCCTTCCGCAGGTATGGGACAGTACAGTGAGGCTTATCCGTATCCTTCCGGCACGAGTTTCCTATGCGAACCGTATGATCGATCAACTATTGAAAGATCAGCCGGAATTGCAGAATTATTTTAATCATTTTTCATCTCAGATGGAAAGTGGACTGAATGATATCCTGAGTGCCAATTCCAGTATGATGCAGACGATTCAGGGAATTGTCAACAATATTACTGTACAGTTGATCGAGGTTTTGAGCGTATTCAAGAATATGTTCCTTGGATTTCTGATCGCAGTATATCTTCTTGCAAGCCGTAAGCTTTTTGGCGCACAGGCGAAGCTTCTGCTTTATGGTGTTTTCCCGAATAAATGGGCAAAGATCATCGAAGAAGAGGTTCGTTATACAGATAAGATGTTTAATGGATTTTTTGTCGGAAAGATCATTGACTCTGCAATCATCGGTCTGATCTGCTTTGCGGGAACAACTCTGCTGGGATTTGAATCCGCTGCATTTATCAGTGTTGTGATCGGAGTGACGAACATCATTCCGTTTTTCGGGCCGTTTATCGGTGCAATCCCATGTGCATTATTACTGCTTTTGGGAACTCATCCGTGGGATGCTCTGTATTTCCTGATATTTATTGTGATTCTGCAGCAGATTGATGGTAATATCATCGGACCGAAGATTCTCGGAAATACAACGGGTGTATCCAGTTTCTGGGTATTGTTTTCCATCCTTTTATTCGGAGGTCTCTGGGGAATTGTCGGTATGGTGATCGCGGTTCCGCTCTTTGGTGTCATTTATGATATTGTACGTAAGCTTACTGCACGTGGACTGGAACGAAATCAGCGGGAAGACATACTGCAGGAATACAATAAAGAATTTCATGAGAAAAAAGAAGAGACGAAGAAGAAATCAAAGCCTTCTGTCAGTGATAAAATCAATAAACAGATTAATGAGTACATTAATAAAAATGTAAATAATAAATAAGATATACAAAAGAAAACCCCATGGGCAGATTGCTCATGGGGTTTTATGCGCTCTAAAATACTGTTTTTGATTTTGCTCAGAGAAATTACTGTTTACGGAAAGCAGCACGTTTTCTTTCTCTTGGATCAAGGATTCTCTTACGGATACGGAGACTTTCCGGTGTTACCTCAAGAAGTTCATCCTGATCGATGAATTCAATTGCCTGCTCCAGACTGAGAACTCTCGGAGGTGTCAGCTTCAGAGCTTCATCAGCGGAGGAAGAACGTGTATTAGTCAGATGCTTGGTTTTGCAGACATTCAGCTCGATGTCTTCGGCCTTACCATTCTGTCCGATAACCATACCGCTGTATACTTTTTCTCCAGGCCCTACAAAGAGTGTGCCACGATCCTGAGCGGAGAACAGACCGTAAGCAACTGCCTCACCGGATTCGAATGCGATCAGAGATCCCTGCTTACGATACTGGAAATCTCCCTTGTATGGTGCATATCCGTCAAATGTGGTATTCAGGATACCGGTACCCTTGGTAGAGGTAAGAAACTCACCACGGAAACCGATCAGACCACGGGACGGGATATGGAACTCAAGACGTACGGAGCCATCGCTGGCAGTACTCATTCCCTGAAGTTCACCTTTACGTTCACTTAACTTCTGGATAACTGTACCGGAAAATTCTTCCGGAACATCTACATAAGCAATTTCCATTGGTTCAAGCTTCTTACCGCGTTCATCGATATGATACAGAACTTCCGGCTTGCTTACTGCAAATTCATAACCTTCACGGCGCATGTTCTCGATCAGGACGGAAAGATGAAGTTCTCCACGACCGGAAACTTTGAAGCACTCGGTAGTCTCTGTGTCTTCTACACGAAGGCTGACATCTGTATTCAGCTCACGATACAGACGGTCACGAAGATGACGGGAAGTGATGTATTTACCTTCCTGTCCTGCAAGAGGGCTGTCATTTACCATGAAGTTCATGGAAAGAGTAGGTTCGGAGATCTTCTGGAACGGGATTGCTTCCGGATTGTCGCCGCCGCAGAGGGTATCACCGATATGGATATCTTCGATACCGGATACAGCTACGATGGAACCGATGGATGCTTCTTTTACTTCGATTTTGTTCAGTCCGTCAAATTCATAAAGTTTGCTGATCTTGACTTTTTTGCGTTTGTCAAGGTCATGATGGTTCAGAAGAGTAAGCTCCTGGTTGACAGCAATCTTACCGTTTTCTACTTTACCGACACCGATACGTCCGACATATTCGTTGTAGTCAATGGTGCTGATCAGTACCTGTGTGTCAGCGTCCGGATCACCTTCCGGTGCAGGGATATATTTCAGAATGGTCTCAAACAGCGGAGCCATGTTTTCCGGTGTATCTGCAAGGTCAAGAACTGCATGGCCTGCTTTTGCAGATGCATACAGGAACGGGCAGTCAAGCTGTTCATCAGAGGCTTCCAGATCCATGAGAAGTTCCAGAACTTCATCAATAACTTCTTCCGGACGTGCTTCCGGACGGTCGATCTTGTTGATGCAGACGATGACGTGAAGGTCAAGCTCCAGTGCTTTACGGAGAACAAATTTGGTCTGAGGCATAGCACCCTCGAATGCGTCTACGAGAAGAATAACGCCATCGACCATTTTCAGAACACGCTCTACCTCACCACCGAAATCAGCATGTCCAGGTGTGTCGATGATGTTGATTTTGACTCCTTTGTAATGGACAGCAGTATTTTTAGATAAAATAGTAATTCCACGTTCACGCTCGATGTCATTGGAGTCCATGACACGTTCCTGAACTTCCTGATTTTCACGGAATACACCGCTCTGTTTCAGTAACTGGTCTACCAGAGTAGTTTTACCATGATCGACATGTGCAATGATGGCAACGTTGCGTACGTCTTCGCGTTTGGTATTCATAAAATCGAAATCCTTTCTTTAATTACTTCTATATTAATGTGTTTTTTGCATAGTACGATATTTCAGTTTACCACATTTTTCGCAGATTACAAGGAAATCCTGAAAAAATTTTTTATTTTAAAGTTTTGGTTCTAAACCTTCATGGGTGTTCATAGTCTAGTATAGACAAAATACCCAAAGAGGAAGGAGAACAACATTATGGCAGACAAAATCATCGAAAACAATCAGGTATCAATCATGGGGAAAATTGATACAGGCTTTACATTCAGTCATCAGGTTTTTGGCGAGGGCTTTTATACAATGGAAATCCTTGTACGCAGACTGAGTGATTCCGAGGACCGGATTCCGGTCATGGTTTCCGAGAGGCTTCTGGATGTAACGCAGGATTACACCGGTGAGTATATTGAGATTCAGGGACAGTTTCGTTCGTACAACCGTCATGAAGAGAAACATAACCGGCTTGTCCTTTCTGTATTTGCAAGAGAACTGAAATTTGTGGAAGAGGACGAGGAAACGGTTCCGCTGAACCAGATCTTTCTGGATGGCTATATCTGCAAGCCGCCTGTATACAGAAGGACCCCTCTCGGAAGAGAGATTGCGGATATGCTTCTTGCAGTCAACCGTCCGTATGGCAAGTCGGATTACATACCATGTATCTGCTGGGGCAGAAATGCGCGATATGCTTCGGCTTTCACAGTAGGAGGACATGTACTTCTGTGGGGAAGAATCCAGAGCCGCGAATACATGAAACGTACCGGGGAAAATCAGACAGAGAGGCGGATCGCCTATGAAGTATCTGTAAGCAAACTGGAGTATATTGATTAAGAAGGGATAAGACTGGACGGAGAAGTTCAGGTATTGCTTTTTTGGCTGAACTGCGGTAAGATAAAACCAATAATGCGAATTATATGAGTGCCGCCCTTATGGGCGGTGTTTATCAACATTAAGAGGAAGTATTATGGAAAAAGAATTAACAGAAGTGTACTGCGGAAACGGTAAGGGCAAGACTGCACTGGCAATCGGTCAGAGCCTCCGTGTGGCAACGCAGGGAAAAAGCGTGATCGTGATCCAGTTTCTGAAAGGAAGAGAAACACATTCACTTGATTTTCTGCAGGATGTGGACAATCTGGACTTCAAGATTTTTCGCTTTGAGAAGAGAGACTGCTGTTATGAAGACCTGACAGAGGAAGAAAAGGCTGAAGAGAAGTCAAACATTTTAAATGGTCTTAATTTTGCACGTAAGGTAATTGCGACGCAGGAATGTGATTTTCTGTTACTGGATGAGATTCTTGGACTTCTGGACTGTGGGATTGCGACAGTGGATGGGATCATTGATATGCTGAAGCAGAAGGATGAATCCATGCACATCGTAATGACGGGCTGGAACTTTCCGGAGAAATTAAGACCTTACGTAGATGTGATCACTACATTAAATACGGAAGAAACTCATCCGCTTGACGGCGAATGAATACAATAAATTACAGAAGAATGAAGGAGGAGTTCTAATGGCAATTTTTAAAGGTGCAGGTGTTGCAATCGTTACACCTATGTATGATGACGGAAAGGTGAACTACGATAAACTTGAAGAACTGCTTGAGTATCAGATTGCAAACAGCACAGACGCAATCATTATCTGCGGTACTACAGGCGAATCTTCAACGATGACTCACGGGGAGCATTTAAAGACAATCAAATTCGCAATTGATAAGGTAAACAAACGTGTGCCGGTCATTGCAGGAACAGGTTCCAACTGTACAGAGACTGCGATCATGATGTCAAAAGAAGCTGCGTCTTATGGTGCAGATGCACTGCTTGTCGTAACTCCTTATTATAATAAAGCTACACAGAAGGGGCTGATCGCTCACTATACTGCAATCGCAAATGCAGTTCCGGAGACACCGATCATCATGTACAACGTACCGAGCCGTACAGGATGCAATATCCAGCCGGCAACAGTAGCTACACTCGTTAAGAATGTCAAGAATATCGTTGGTCTGAAGGCTGCAAGCGGAGATCTTTCTCAGATCGCCAAGACCGTATCTCTTGCAGGTGCAGACCTTGAACTGTATTCCGGAAACGATGATCAGGTACTGCCGATCCTTTCACTTGGCGGACTTGGTGTTATTTCCGTGCTTTCCAACGTTGCTCCGAAGGAAACACATGATATGGTCATGAAATTCATGGAAGGTGATGTTGCAGGTGCTGCTAAGATCCAGATTGATGCAATTCCGCTGATCAATGCATTGTTCTGCGAAGTCAATCCGATTCCGGTCAAGACTGCACTCAACCTTATGGGAATGAATGTAGGACCTCTTCGTATGCCACTCTGCGAGATGGAAGAAAGTAACAAAAAAACTCTGATTAAAGCAATGAAAGATTTCGGTATCAAACTGGCATAAAGACATACGCAGGAGGACAATAAATTATGGTAAAAATCATCATGCACGGATGCTGTGGTCATATGGGACAGGTGATCTCAGACCTCGTAGAAAAAGACACAAATGCTGAGATCGTGGCAGGAATCGATGTCACAGACAAAGGAAACACCAGCTATCCAGTATTTACAGATATTCACGAATGTAAGACAGAAGCAGATGTTCTGATCGATTTTTCTTCTGCAAAAGCAGCAGATGCGCTCCTTGATTACTGTGTAGAGCGTAGTCTTCCGGTAGTGCTCTGTACGACAGGTCTGTCAGAAGAACAGCTTGCAAAAGTAGAAGAGACCGCGAAGAAGATTCCGGTTCTCAAATCAGCAAATATGTCTCTTGGTATCAATACTCTGATGAAGCTGATTCAGGATGCTGCGAAGGTTCTTGCAACTGCAGGATTTGATATGGAAATCGTTGAGAAGCATCATCGCCTGAAACTGGATGCACCGAGCGGAACAGCTCTGGCACTGGCAGACAGTCTGAATGAAGCAATGGATAACCAGTATCATTATGTATATGACAGAAGCCAGAGACGTCAGCAGAGAGACGATAAAGAAATCGGTATTTCTGCAGTACGTGGCGGCACGATCGTCGGAGAACATGAAGTGATCTTTGCCGGTACGGATGAAGTGATCGAGTTTAAGCATACCGCATATTCGAAAGCTATCTTCGGCAAGGGTGCAATTGAAGCGGCGAAATACCTTGCCGGCAAACCGGCAGGACGCTATGATATGGCAGATGTGATCGAAGGCTGATATATTTTATTTTGACATGAATACCCCCGGATTCTGTATCGCAAGTGATACAGGAACCGGGGATTTTTTGTCTGATATCTTTCTTGTTTTATATAAAAGCTTTAAAAGTTTACTTTGAAACACCATTTTTTTCCAGTGTAGGATTTTGCCATTCTGTAAATATTATAGATACAAGCAAAAATCACGGTAAAGGAGAAAACAGAGATGAAAAAAATAAGACAGATCCTGACAGGAGTATTACTTATCATGGCACTCAGTGTGTTTACGGCCTGCGGAAACAATGATATGGCAGCTGATGAGGTCGATACTACGAACGAGAATAGCGGCAACACCGATACGACTACGGAAGATGAAAATCAGAATGTGGATAAAAACGATAAAAACAACAACGATAACAAAAATAATGCAGACAATAATGCGTCAGAAAATGAAAAGATGACAGATGATGCTGCAATAGACAATGGAGATACTGTATCTGAAGGTACGGAGGGTGTCGGAACAACAGATAATAAAACGGACGGAACAACTGTTGAGGATGGAAGTGTGTCTCAGGATCTGGGTGACGGAGTCCGTGCAGTCGGAGATGGCGTTGGAGATGCTGTAGAAGATGTCGGTAACGCAGTGGGCGATGTTGTGGATGGAAGAGAGTAGTAATCCACAACGTTATGAGTGAAAATAATTCATCATAGTAATTTGATAAAGTAAAAATACTTGCATGAAAATGGATTTCATATTATCATAGCATCAGAGAAATGAAATACGCAGATAAACGGGAAGCCCGGGTTCCAAAAGGAATCCGGAGCTTGTTTCTGCCGGACAGGGAGTATTGAATTATGAAATTTCGTCCATGCATTGATATACATAACGGTAAGGTCAAACAGATCATCGGCGGAAGTCTTAAAGATGCCGGAGATCAGGCAAAAGAGAACTTTGTTGCAGAGCAGGATGCGGCTTTTTATGCTAAATTATATAAGAAAGCCGGTTTGAAAGGCGGACATGTGATTTTATTGAACAGTGTCGGCTCCGAGTATTATGGGGCTACAAGGGCGCAGGCAATGAAAGCTCTTAAAGCTTATCCGAAGGGACTGCAGATTGGCGGTGGTGTGTGTCCGGACAATGCAGCAGACTATCTTGAAGCGGGAGCAAGCCATGTGATTGTAACTTCCTATGTATTTAAAGATGGCAGCCTTTCCTGGGAAAACTTACAGAAGATGGAAGATGCAGTCGGGTCAGAGCACCTTGTACTGGATTTGAGCTGCCGAAAAAAGGACGGACAGTATTTTATTGTGACAGATCGCTGGCAGAAATTTACCGACGTGCCTGTAACGCTTGAAACAATGAAAGAACTGGGAAGCCACTGTGCAGAGTTTCTTGTTCATGCGGTGGATGTTGAGGGTAAAGCAAACGGAATTGAGACAGAGCTTGCCGAACTGCTTCCTGGATATACAGACCGCCCGGTCACTTACGCAGGCGGCGTGGGAAGTATGTACGATATTGAACTTCTCAGAAAATACGGCAAAGACCGGCTGGATGTGACGGTCGGAAGTGCACTGGATCTTTTCGGGGGGACAATTCCCTTTGAAACACTAATAAATTTATAAAATTCAGGAGGTATTTATCATGAATGATGTACTGGAAACAATCAAAAGCAGAAGAAGTATCCGCAAATACAAGAGTGATATGATTCCGCAGGACAAACTTGAAAAGATCATCGAAGCGGGAACCTATGCGGCAACCGGAATGGGCAAACAGTCCCCGATCATCGTTGCGGTAACAAACAAAGAACTCCGCGATAAACTTTCTGCAATGAATGCAAAGATCATGGGCGTAAACAGTGATCCTTTCTATGGCGCGCCGGTCGTGCTGATTGTACTTGCAGACAAGAGCAGACCTACATATCTTTATGATGGAAGCCTTGTTATGGGAAATCTGATGCTGGAAGCAGAAGCGCAGGGAGTTGGAAGCTGCTGGATCCACAGAGCAAAAGAAGAGTTTGAAAGTGAAGAAGGCAAAGAAATCCTGAAATCACTTGGAATTGAGGGCGACTACGAGGGAATCGGTCACTGTGTGCTCGGCTATGCGGACGGTCCGGAGCCAAAAGCCGCACCGAGAAAAGATTCCTATGTATATTATGTAAAATAATAGAAATACTAAAATAACTGTTTTGAGCAGCAGCGGTCAGTGGGGAAATTTACCACTGACCCTTTTTTGTCCATTGAAAACAGAAACAGAATCTGAATATAATGTAAACAATAAAAATAATGATTGCCAGAGATGGAGGAAATACCAATGAACAAACTTAAACATGCAGCAGCAAAGAAAGTTTTTGCAGGAGTTGCTGATTATGCAGTCACTCAGGTGCATAAAAATCCTGAGGCAGCATATGAGAAGCTGATCGATACTGCTGAGAAGTATCTAAAAGATTTCGGAAAGGGCGTTAACTGGGATTACCTGAGAAAAGTTGCCTGTAATCCGGAATATACATTGAACCGTTATATCACATCCATGGTACAGAATCTGCATCCAAATGTTCTGAAGACAACTCTGATGAACCTTGGATTTGAAGCTTTTTATAATGGAACAAAGACTATTCACGAGATGAGAGAAATACATAAATGCAACATCCCGTGGATCATTCTGATGGATCCTACCAGCGCATGTAACCTGCATTGTACAGGATGCTGGGCAGCAGAATACGGAAACAAATTGAATCTTTCCTTTGATGATATGGATTCCATCGTAACACAGGGTAAAGAACTCGGTGTCTACTTCTATATGATGACAGGTGGAGAACCGATGGTAAGAAAGAAAGATATCATCGAACTCTGCAGAAAACATAACGACTGTGTATTTTTTGCTTACACAAATGGTACACTTGTTGATGAAGCACTCTGCAAACAGATGCAGGAAGTCGGCAACCTGTTCCTTGCATTAAGCGTTGAGGGTGAGCCGGATGTCAACGATATGCGTCGTGGTGAAGGTGTATACAATAAAGTTATGCATGCAATGGATCTTCTGAAAGAGCACGGTCTTGTATTCGGTACATCTATCTGCTACACAAGTGCCAACTACAAGAGCGTTACAAGCGAAGACTTCATTCAGATGCTTGTAGAAAAAGGATGCCGTTACGCACTGTACTTCCATTACATGCCTGTTGGAAATGCAGCATCCGTTGATCTGCTTCTGAATCCGGAACAGAGAATTTATGTAAAGAACCGTGTAAGAGAGATCCGTAACATGGAACACGGTCCTGGAATCTTCACTATGGACTTCCAGAATGACGGTGAGTTTGTAGGCGGATGTATCGCCGGAGGAAGAAACTACTTCCATATTAATGCAAACGGTGATGCAGAACCATGCGTATTTATCCACTATTCTAACGGAAATATTCATGAGAACACGATCCTTGAGATTCTGAAACAGCCGCTGTTCATGGCTTATCATGACAACCAGCCGTTCAATGACAATATGCTCCGTCCGTGCCCGATGCTGGAGAATCCGGAGATTCTGCAGCGTATCGTAAAAGAATCCGGTGCACACTCCACAGACCTTCAGTCTAATGAGACTGCAGAACATCTTTGTGGCAAATGTCTACATTATGCAGAAGAATGGGCGCCGGTAGCTGAGAAGCTCTGGGCAGAAGAAAAAGCTGAAAAAGCAGCAAAAGAAGCCAATAAATAATAAACAAATATGAAATAATGTAGTTCCATCACAGCAACCGGAAAGATTCAGGGCAAGAGTGCAACACTGAAACGCGGACAGAGACTGAAACTCAAAGCTACACTTACACCGGTGACAAGTTTACAGAAGGTTACATGGTATACTTCCCACAAGAAGATTGTAACTGTCAGCAGATCTGGTGTGATCAAAGCAAAGAATAAAGGCAGAGCTATCATTACTGTGAGGTCCGGAAACAAGAAATACAACATCAGGATCACAGTAAGATAAACAAAATTAATGAAAGGAAACCCTCATGGCGGAAGCTGTGGGGGCTTTCTTTTGCTTCTGCTAACGTTGGTCTTTCTTTTTTGCCTGCTTTGTATTAGAATAACAGTATTGATTACAATGTAACGAACGGATTGGAGAGAATATATGAAGGTTGTGATTTTAGCAGGTGGATTCGGCACCAGAATCAGTGAGGAAAGCCATCTGAAACCAAAGCCTATGATAGAAATCGGGGAGAAACCGATTCTCTGGCATATTATGAAGATGTATTCCGCTTATGGATTTAATGAGTTTGTAATCTGCTGCGGATATAAGCAGCATGTCATTAAAGAATGGTTTGCAGACTATTATCTTCACAACAGCAACATCACCTTTGACTTCACACAGGAAAATAAGATGATCGTGCACAATAATGTGCTGGAGCCCTGGAAGGTGACCCTTGTTGATACAGGACTGAACACGATGACCGGCGGTCGTATCAAACGTGTCCGTGAATATCTCGAAGAAGACACATTCATGATGACTTACGGTGATGGTGTGGCTGATATCAACATTAAAGAACTTCTGGAATATCACAGATCACACGGAAAAATGGCGACGCTCACGGCGGCACAGCCGGGTGGACGTTTCGGTATCCTTGATATTGAAAAAGACGGAACCATTACAAACTTCAGAGAAAAGAAAAAAGAAGACGGTGGCTGGATCAATGCCGGATTTATGGTGCTGGAGCCGGGAATCATCGATCTGATCGATGGCGATGAGACTGTCTTTGAAAAAGGACCTCTTGTAGAAGCGGCACGAATGGGAGAGCTGAATGCATACAAGCATAAAGGTTTCTGGCAGTGCATGGATACGCTTCGCGAGAAAAATATGCTGGAAGAACTCTGGCAGAGTGGCGAAGCCCCATGGAAGATCTGGAAATAATATTTGGCTGGAGGAAGACTTTTGAGCGGAAAGGCAACGAGCTGCGATTACTGTGCGAATTATGTGTACGATGAGGACAGTGAGAGCTATTATTGTGATGTAAACCTGGACGAAGATGAATACTATCGTTTCGTCAGCACAGAATATAAGGAATGTCCGTATTACCGAAACGGAGATGAGTACCGGGTAGTGCGCCATCAGATGTAAGGGAAACGGAGAAAACAAATGATTACAGTAGAGCTGGATAATTTCAGCCTGAAGGAAATCTGTCAGTCCGGGCAGTGCTTTCGGATGTATGAGACAGAAGAAAATACTTATGAACTGATCGCAGGAGACAAGTACCTGAAAATGGCACAGGAAGGCAGTATCGTAAATTTTTACTGCAGTGACATGGAGTTTATCTGCTACTGGGTGCCATATTTTGACATTGATGCGGATTACAGCAGCTATATAGCAAAGATAAATCCAAGAGATGCTTATCTGATGGCAGCTGCAGAGTGTGGAAACGGCATCCGTATTCTTCAGCAGGATCTGTGGGAAATGATCATTACATTTCTGATCTCACAGCAGAATAATATCTCCCGGATCAGGGGATGTGTAGAGCGGCTGTGCGAAGCATATGGAGAGAAAAAAATCTCCGGCGAAAAGGAATATTACGCATTTCCGACCCCGGAGCAGCTTGCGGGCGTATCTGAAGAAGATTTACGTAAACTGGGAATGGGATACCGGGCACGTTATATTGCGGAGACGACTCGAAGTATTCTGGACGGAGAGATTTCGCTGGAGCGAATCTACCGATTCCGTTATTATCGCCGTGCGAAGCAGGAGCTTATGAAACTGAGCGGCGTGGGGGAAAAGGTAGCAGACTGCATTTGTCTTTTTGCACTGCATCATATGGATGCATTTCCGGTTGATACCCATATCCGCCAGGTACTTGATGAGCATTACAGGAGAGGTTTCCCGAACCGTCGGTATCATGGCATGAGAGGTATCATGCAGCAGTATATTTTTTATTACGAACTGAATAAAAACTGAAAAATGGTGAGATACAGAGACCTGTTTCATTCCCTGTTAGAAGGGAACGGCAGGTCTCTTTTTTGCGTTATAGGAAATTACTTCGTAATGTTCCAATAACGTAAAAACGCTCCGCGAGGATGCGACCAGATGCAAATAAAAGCAACAAGTGTATTTTGTACTGTTTTTATATGATAAATATTATCAATAACAAAATTATTGAGAAAAAAAGTCGGTTTCGAGTTAGAAAAACCTAACGATAATATAGACACGAACTTTGATTTATGATATAAAAATATAGGTTAGAAGAAACTAACGGAAAAGAAAGAGGAGGAAGAACATGGCTAACAATAATTTGTTAAAGAAAATTGCACCGGTTGTCCTCAGTGCGACAGTAGCGATGACTGGTATGCCGTCTGCAGCTTTTGCAGCAGAATTCTCTGATGAAGAAGTAGTTCTGGACGAAAGAGCAGAAGACGAAGCAACGGATGTGGAGATAGAGGACACAGAAGTTGATGCGGCAGAAGATGAGGCAGATATTACAATCGAGGATGCCGAAGAAAATACAGAGGACACAGAAGCTGATACGACAGAAGAAACTTCCGGGGCAGAAGATGTTTTTGGCGCAGAGGGTGAGGCAGATGCTTTTGCGGCAGATGGTGAAGAAACTCCTGCTGAAAGTGAATTTGTATATGGTACAGCAAACATTCCGTATGCCGATTTCTTTTATGGTGAAATGAATGATGTACAGCAGAATACAGAAATGCAGCTGGATGCAGCAGATCCTGTGACAGAAGCAGGTTATCGCGAGGAAGGTATGTATGATGCAGTTACAAGCTGCACAAACAATAAATCTAAAAAATATGAGACTTCCTACTATACAGAAAACACAGAAAACGGAAGTGTGACTCTTGAGGGTATCAGGGATGTAAATATTGCAGTTCCGAAAAGTCTTTATAATGATGCGCTGAAAGCAGTTGAAGAGGGCAAGAGTTGCTCCAACCAGCTCCTTACTATTATCGGAAATCTTCAGAATGTAAGTGAAACTGCTCCGGAATCCGGCGAATATAAAGTCCTGAACGGTAACGGAACACTTACTGCAATGAAGACAGAGACAAAAGAACTTAAGATCAATTCTTCCATTTCAACATCATCTGCATGGGGAAATTATGAGGTCATCGTAGAGTTCGGAGATGAAAATCCAGATCAGCCAACAACTGCAAACATGATGGGTGCTATTTTTGAAACATCCGATGGTGAAAAATATGCAATGGAGCATTCACAGAACCTGTGGCTTAAAACCGGCAAAATTGCTTTTGCAGTAAAAGACGGTTTTGTGGAACCACATGGTAACACAATTGATGCAAAACGCAGCCAGGGACTGGAAGGAAAGACAATTAAAAAAATCACTTATCTTGTAAAAGATGGTGCGGATATTGTTATTCCGACAAATCTTCTCTGCAAATACAAACTTGCAGACGGTCAGGGAATCACCGGACCGGAAGAGAAGGTTGTATATACAAACAATACATTTACACCGACCAAAGTACAGCTGACTTATAATGTGCCGGAAGGTAGCAGTTACAAACTGACATCTGTACAATATGGTGGAAAAGCTCTTAAAGAAGGCAGTTACAATGATTATACATATGATGACACAACAAAAGTCTTATCTGTTTACGGAGGAGCTTTTGCAAACACAGGAGTAGGAAGCTATACACTGACTTTTGCAGATCAGTCAGAAGCACCGTATGAAGATATTACAGTTCCGATTGTGTTAAGTGCTGACGAAACAAAAGTTCAGTTCGCCATTCAGGACAATAAGCTGGTAAAAATTGATCCGAATGGAGATGCTGCTACATATGAAGTGAAAGATTATATCAAAAACATCACTTCCATCAAAATTGACGGACAGGCACTGGGTGGAAGAAAAGCAAACATCAGTGAAATTGCCAAAACAGTTTTTAATGAGAATACAGGTGCAGTTAACTTTGATGCAAAGGTTAATAATACGGCAGTATTTGCAAAAGGTGATGGCGGCAGCTACAATGTAGAAATCACAGCAGCCGGATTTAATGATGTTACAGGTACCGTTACACAGGATTCCGGTGAATACAAATACGTATACGCAGGACTTACATGGGATCAGTACTGGGCATCTGAGGGTGTATACGAAGCAATAAATACTTCAGCTTCTGAGGACAAAGACAGACGTGGCGAAAGTGATATGGGCGGTTTTGATGCTGTCACAAGAGCAACTGCAAACCATGGTCTCCACAGAGGAAGTTTCCAGACAATGGCAACTGTTTACGATGTGAATGGAAAATCTTACGAACTTGCCGGATGGAAAGACAAAACAACAATGATTCTTACAGACGGAAACACTGTTTCCTGCAGTAAAGGAAAAATAAACGGTGCAGATGTCGCTGAGTATACAGTAACCGGTCTGAAATATATTCCGGTTAAAGTAAAAACAGCAGATTATGATGCATTCAAGAAGGCATTTAAAGTAGTAGAAAACGGCGAAAAACTGTTTGGCGGTTATGCTGAAAACAATCTTAGTGCTTATGAAGAAACAGCAGAAGTCAATGCAAATACCAACGGACTTAAGACTGCGACAAAGACAGCTGATGGATTTACATTCAGCGCAAGAGCAAACGGAACAACTTCCGGCCTTAAGGGAGAAGCGCTGAAAACAGCAGATGGCATTACGACTAAAATGAAGCCGGGAAGCGGTAGCTACGGTGAATTCCTCCGTGTAGACCTTACAGGCAACTATGGCGGTCTCGGTGGTGCAATGCAGGCTGTAAAATGGACATATTATGGTGATGACGATACATACAGCAATGCACTTCAGAGCTATGGTACAAAATTTGCGGCAGACAACTGGATGCACAAATTCCACGGTATTCAGCTTGGCCTGACAGATTCTGTACGCTGCAAACTTCCGGCAGATACTGACGGAACAGGATACTGGGAAGTAACCGTTTACGGTCTGGGATACAGCGATTATACATTTAGGTTTCAGGCAACAGACGAAAATATTGCAAAACCGGCAGGCGATGCAGATTCCACACCACTAAAAAATATTATTGCGGAAGCAAAAGCACTTAAAGAGGCAGACTACACACCGGACAGCTGGGATACTCTTGTAAACGAGCTGGAAGAATGCGAAGACATGCTGGCTAATATCGCAAATCAGACCCAGTATGGAATTGAAGAGCAGATTGGTCACTTAAGAGAAGCAATCGACGGTCTTGTAAAAGCAGAACTCAAACTCAATGCAACATCAGGAACACTTTATACACAGGACAAAACATCTACAACTCTTAAAGCAACTACAAACCTGGAAGGTACTGTAACATGGAAATCCAGCAACACAAAAGTTGCAACCGTAGATTCCAAAGGTGTTGTAACAGCCAAAGCAGCAGGCACAGCCAACATTACAGCAACTCTGGGCGGGAAGACAGCAACATATAAAGTAACTGTAAAAAATGCAATGACTATCAACAAAACAGCAGTTACTGTATATGCAGGCGGAACACCGGCAAAATACACACTTAAAGCGACATCTGCACTTGGTGGAACAGTAAAATATGCAACAAACAACAAAAATGTTGCAACCGTAGATTCCAAAGGTGTTGTAACAGCAAAAAAAGCCGGAACAGCAGTGATCACAGCTACAGCCGGAAAATGCAAAGTAACCTGCAAAGTAACTGTCAAGAATCCGGGAATTGCAGTAAAAGCAGCAGCTTCTACCATTTACACCAAAGGTCAGACAGCAACAAAAATTACTGTAACAAAAATCGGTGTATCCGGAAATGCAAAATTTACAACAAGTGACAGACGTATTGCAACTGTAGATTCAAGAGGCGTTGTAAGAGCAAGAAAAGCCGGAAACGCCAGAATTACAGTTCAGGTTGGTAAATATAAAAAAGTCGTAACTGTCAGAGTAAGAAATGCTTCTCTGAAACTTGCAAGAACTGCAGCAACTGTCAGGAGAGGTAAAACAACCAGGATCAGAGTAAGTGCGGTTCCGAGCGGAAAAGTTACTTATACAAGCAGTAACAAGCGTATTGCAACCGTAACTTCCAGGGGTGTTGTAAAAGGCATCAGAAGAGGTACGGCAACAATCACTGTCAAATGCAATGGCATGATAGCAAGATTCAAAGTAACTGTAAAATAAGATCATATTCAGGAAAAAGCAAAGACGGGGGCCGTTTCCGGACAGCCCCTGCCTTTGTACGTTAAACAGACAGGAGACAGCATGAACAAAAAAGACAGAAAAAATATACATGACAAAAAAAATCTGCTCAAACTCCTTCCGGCTGCAGCTGTAATTGCGGCAGTGACTGTCACAGCAGTGCAGGGAAAATCGGCTGAGGGACTTACGAAAGTGTCAGCTGGTATGGAAATAAAAGATGCCGGAGAATTGTCTGGTTTGCTAAATGCAGCATATTTTGACGATAATACTTTATCTGATAAGAGTACAACGACTGCCGCAAAAAACAAAAAGAAAAAAAGGGGTATCAAAAAAGCTGCTGCAAAAGCATTACCGGATGAATCGAAGAAAACGTCAGCAGAAGGTCAGGGAAGTACGACAACTCCGACGACAGAGGTTCCGGAAGGCGGATATAAAGACGGAACTTATCAGGGAAGCGGTACAGGATTTGGCGGAACTGTCACGGTACAGGTGACTGTTGCGGACGGCAAGATCACAGGGATAGACATTCTTGATGCATCAGGAGAAACCCCGTCTTATTTTGCTTCGGCAAGAGGTGTTGTCAGCAAAATCCTTGCGGGTCAGACGCCGAATGTGGATGCAGTCAGCGGTGCAACGTACTCATCAAACGGAATCATTCAGGCCGTTCAGAATGCACTTTCAAAGGCAGGTGCTGCTGAGGTTTCCACTGTAGAAACAGACAAGAATACGAAGAAAAAGAAAACAAATACAAGTACCACAAAACCTGTTGTGATTTCAAAACCGACAGGGGATGTTGCCTATAAGGATGGTACTTATACTGCGCAGGCAGAGGGATTTGACGGTCCGGTAAAGGTGACTGTTACGATCAAAAACGGAAAAATTACAGTCATTACAAATACGAATACAGATACGAAAGAATACTTCGGCAAAGCCTGGGCAAAAATCAGGCCGGCAATTCTGAAAAAACAGGCAGTATACGGAGTAGATACGGTCAGCGGAGCAACTTTTTCTTCTAATGGCATTCTTGAAGCCACACAGAAAGCATTAGAAAAAGCAGCTGTAAAGAAAACGACTTCTCCGACACCGACTCCAACGGCAGCACCTGCACCGGTGAAGCCGGATACAGGAGATTCATCCGATACTGATAATAAACTTTATAAGGATGGAACGTACAGTGGACGGGCACGGGGATATTCTGGATTTGTGACGATCACACTAACAATCAGGGACGGAAAAATTACAGAGGTCAATAACACCAACAGTGATACGATGTCCTATTTCAGAAAAGCATGGAGACATTTACAGCCGTCAATTCTGGAAAAACAGAGTGCTGATGGAATTGATACGGTGAGTGGAGCAACATTTTCCTCAAACGGAATCCTTGAAGCAGCAAGAAGTGCACTGGAAATTGCGAAGGTAACGGCAGTACCAACAGCGACTCCGACACCTGGTCCGACAGAAACTTTAACACCGACACCGAAGCCAACAGCGACTCCGGTACCGACAGCCGTACCAACTGTTACGCCAACACCTGCTCCGACAGAAACTTTAACTCCGGCTCCAAAGCCAACGGAAACACCTGCTCCGACACCGGAAGGACAATATGTGGATGGCAATTACAGCGGAAGTGGCGATGGAAACTACGGCGTGGGAAGTGTAACTGTGAATGTAACAATATCCGGCGGAAAAATTACAGCTGCTTCTTATGATACGATAGACGATGCAGATTATTTTACCGATGCATGGAATGGTATTTACGGTCAGATTCTGAATAATCAGTCAGCAGACGGGGTGGATGCTGTGAGCGGAGCAACTTATTCTTCAAACGGAATCTTACAAGCATTTCGAAATGCACTGAGTCAGGCGAAAAGGCAGTAATTGCAGAAATACAGGTTATAAAAGGAGAAGATGGAATGAAATACCAGAGTTTTTGTATGAGAGTTTTGTGTCTTCTATTGATTCTGGCGTCTGTAATAGGCTATAATTCTATGCAGAAAAAAGATACACAGGAACAGGAAACTCAGGAGATCACACAGTTACAGAAACGTGTGGATACACTTGAAGAACAGCAAAAAGAAATGCTTGCCGCTCTTGAAGAAGCAGCCAAAAATCAGAAAACTGCAAAAGCACAGGCAGAGACTGACACAAAAGACGATGCAGTCAAAGAAGGCGCGGCAGACAGTGAAGATGCAGAAAGTACGGATGATTCCGAGAATTTCTACAAGGACGGTACTTATACCGGTTCTGCACAGGGATTCGGCGGTGCGATCGAGGTTCAGGTAACACTGAAAGACGATGAGATCACCGATATTCAGGTGACAGGTGCATCAGGGGAAGATTCTGCATATCTTTCTCAGGCACAGAGTGTGATAAGCTCGATCATATCTGCACAGAGCACAGATGTGGATACTGTATCAGGCGCTACATTCAGTTCTACCGGTATCATCAACGCTGTTGTTGACGCCCTTGGAAAGGCGGAAAACGAATGAAAAAGAGGCAGAGAAAGGTCCGGCTGATCCGGGCTGCGATACAGCTTGCGTTTTTCATCTTTTATCCGGCACTCTTTTCCACAGCATTTGCAGGGATCAAATCTATTTTTCAGGTGCTTGCTGCGCACCAGCCGATCACATGGAACTCTTTCCTTGATGTGACGGGAGTCCTGCTGGTAATTACGATTTTGTTTGGACGTCATTTCTGCGGATATGCCTGCGCGTTTGGTTCACTTGGTGATGCCATGTATGAGCTGACACTTTTTATCCGGCAGAAGGTTTTCCATAAAAAAGGACGTCATGGTTATACGGAAAAAGTGGTGCGGATGCTTCAGAAAGTAAAATACATTCTTCTGGCCTTTTTGATGCTTTCCATACTGAACGGATGGTATGCAAATCTTCAGGGCATGAGTCCGTGGGATGTTTTTTCCATGCTGACCGCAGGAAAACTTCCGAATGCTTCCTATAAGATCGGGATTGCGTTATTTATTCTGATTCTGATCGGGATGTGCACGCAGGAGCGTTTTTTCTGTCAGTTTCTTTGCCCGATGGGGGCTGTTTTTGCGATGATGCCGATACTGCCGGCGGCGCTTTTTCACAGAGATCGCGAGAAATGTCCGGCAAGATGTGGACTTTGCAAAAAGCGCTGTCCGGCACATCTGGAGATTGACGGAGACACTCCTTTTTCGGGAGAATGTATCTGCTGTCATGCCTGCGAAGTGACCTGTCCGCGTAAAAATATACAGATTGGGCCGGTAAAGGTCCGGGAAATGGAGAAAAATGAGAAATAAAAAGAAGTTTGTGACCAGTCTGCTCTGTGGAATGAGCTGTTTCATGCTGGCTGCGGTGCCGGTAATGGCAGACGCTGATATACAGAAATATACGAATACTGATTTTGCAATGGATACAGTCGTCTCAGAGACACTGTATACAACAGGTAAGGATCTGAATGCGACTGTCGGTGATAAGATCCGCGAGATTGAGACAGAACTGCTTTCATGGACTGACGAGAATTCGCAGATCGCGAAGTTAAATGCAGCTTCCGGTGAAACGGCAGAAGTATCCGATGAACTTGCCGGTTACCTGAAAAAGATTTTTCAGCTTGCACAGGATTCAGACGGGGCATTCGACCCGACGATAGGCAAGATCATACGTCTGTGGGATATTGCCGGAGAGAATCCGCATGTGCCGGAACAGTCAGAACTGGACGAGCTTCTGAAAGATGTCGGTTATGGTAAAGTTTCTTTGGATGGAGATAAAGTGACACTGGAAAAAGGTGCAACACTTGACCTCGGTGCAACCGGAAAGGGAATCGGGTGTGATGTGGTTTCGGACTTTCTGAAAACACAGACGGATGTGTCAGGAATGATTCTGAATCTCGGCGGCAGCAGTGTAATGGCTTATGGCAAAAAACCGGATGGTTCTGATTGGAAAGTAGCGCTCACTGATCCGCGTGATCCGGAGGGGGACTATCTCGGTGCAATCACATTGAATGACGGGGAATTTCTTTCGACGTCTGGAGACTATGAGAAATATTTCATAGAAGACGGGAAACGCTATCATCACATCCTTGATCCAAAGACCGGATATCCGGTGTGGAACGGCCTGGACTCTGTCACGGTCATCTGTGACAGAGGACTTTTTGCGGATGGACTTTCTACCGCATGTTTTGTACTGGGGATGGAAGACGCGTTAAAGCTTCTGGATAAATATGATGCAGATGCAGCGTTTGTGGATGAGGATAAGAATGTCTATCTGACATCAGGGATGAAAGACCGGTTTGAATTGATGAAGAATACCTATACAGTTAAGGAGTTGCAGTAATTCAAAAAGAAATGCAGAGTATTGATTGTGGATATCAGTACTCTGCATTTTTAGTATTGTTTAGAAGTGGATACGTTTCAGTACCTCGCTTGTCAGCGTTCCGATGAGAAGTCCGGTAATGACACCGGAGATCAAAAGTGCCGGTGCATAGTAGATCAGTCCGGAAGTCATCGTGATAAGACCTGCGATGATGAGCTGACCGATGTTGTGGGAAACACCTCCTGCAACACTGATGCCGAGGATGCTGAATCCGGATTTTTTTTTCATGAAAGTCATAACTGCGAGGCTGAGCGCAGCGCCCGCAAGGCTGTAGAGAATGCTGAACAGGTTTCCGAACATAAATCCGATCACGATGATACGGACGACAGAAACAAGCACAGCTTCTTTCCATGTATATTTCTCCAGTATAAAAAGAACTGCCAGATTGGCAAGTCCAAGCTTCATTCCCGGGATTCCTGCAAAAAAAGGAATCAATGATTCTACATAACCGAAAATGATAGCAACTGCGGCAAAAAGACCGAGATATGAAAGCTTTTTCTGATTCATATGTGACATCCTTTATTAGTAGACTGGCTGTAACTGACCGGCAGAACCACGATTATGATCTGGTGGTCGGTTACAGGTATTTATATTCAGACGACAGTGTCAAATTCAGGGGTATCTTCTTCAGCGGAGGAGTCTCCTTTTTCGCCTTCTATGACAACCTTATTTGGCAGGCAGACGATTGTACCGCCTGTACTGTCGACAGCTTTTTGTTTCATGCAGAGGTGATCCGGACAGTTGGCTTCCGTCATGTGGATTTCTCCACCTGTTATTTCACATACATTGGTATCGTTGATCTGGATCACCTGATCCTTTGCAAGGGAATAAGTACCGTATACTTCTCCGTTTACGGTGATACGTACGCTTCCATAGTGCCCGCGGCGGACGAAGTACATACCGCCCCAGAGGATCAGGGCAAACACAACGATGCCGATGATGAAAGTCAGTTCTTTTTTCTTCAAACAAAAATTCCTCAGCTTTCAGTTAAAATAGTGCTGTTATATAAGAAACAGCGTGTGATTCGATGATTATCATAGCATATTGAATGAGGGTTGACAAGGATAAGTTAGATGAAACGAACAGAGAGCGGAGATTTTATGCCGGGTAATGGGGTGGACACATTTTATTTAAGAAATATTCATTGTTTTATACGGTGGAAAGTGGTAAAATAGTAGGGATTTCTTAAATAGGGTAAATACGGATGATTTCGTATATAAAAGTGATCAGAATAAATATAGAAACAGGAGTTTGATATGAATTTATTTCAAAAAGTATTCGGAACACGAAGCGAGCATGAAGTAAAGCGTATTATGCCGCTTGTAGAGAAGACAGAATCTCTTCGTCCGGAGATGCAGAAATTAACAGATGAACAGCTGAGAGACAAGACCAGAGAGTTCAAGAAACGTCTGGGTGAGGGAGAGACACTGGATGATCTTCTTCCGGAAGCTTTCGCCGTAGTACGTGAAGGCGCGAAGCGAGTTCTTGGTATGGAGCATTACCGTGTACAGATCATTGGTGGTATTATCCTTCATCAGGGACGTATCGCCGAGATGAAGACAGGTGAAGGTAAGACACTCGTTTCCACACTTCCGGCATATCTGAATGCGTTGGAAGGTAAGGGCGTTCACATCGTAACCGTCAATGACTATCTGGCAAAACGAGATGCTGAGTGGATGGGTAAGGTTCATGAATTCCTTGGTCTGACCGTTGGTGTTGTACTCAACGACATGAAACCGGAGGAACGTCGTGAAGCATACGGATGTGATATTACTTATGTAACAAACAACGAACTGGGATTTGATTACCTTCGTGACAACATGGTTATCTATAAAGAACAGCTTGTACAGAGAGATCTGCACTACTGTATCATCGATGAGATCGACTCCGTCCTGATCGACGAGGCACGTACACCTCTGATCATTTCTGGACAGAGCGGTAAGTCCACAAAGCTCTATGAAGTGTGTGACATCCTTGCACAGCAGCTTGAGCGTGGTGAAGCGAGTCATGAAATGACAAAGATGGCTGCCATTATGGGTGAAGAAGTTGTCGAGACCGGTGATTTTGTTGTAAATGAGAAAGACAAGATTGTCAACCTTACCGAACAGGGTGTCAAGAAGGTTGAGAAATTCTTTAATATCGAAAACCTTGCAGATCCGGAAAACCTCGAGATCCAGCACAACATCACACTGGCGCTTCGTGCACACAACCTGATGCACAAAGATCAGGATTATGTTGTAAAAGATGATGAGATCCTGATTGTTGATGAATTTACCGGACGTATCATGCCGGGACGTCGTTATTCTGACGGACTTCATCAGGCAATCGAAGCCAAAGAGCATGTTAAGGTCAAGAGAGAGAGCAAGACTCTTGCAACCATTACATTCCAGAACTTCTTCAATAAATATGACAAGAAGGGCGGTATGACCGGTACAGCTCTTACTGAGGAAAAAGAGTTCCGTGATATCTACGGAATGGACGTTGTAGAGATTCCGACCAACAGACCTGTACAGCGTAAAGACCTCGAAGATGCCGTATACATGACAAAGAAAGAAAAATTCAATGCAGTTGTTGAGGCTGTTAAGGAAGCTCATGCGAAACAGCAGCCGGTTCTGGTCGGTACGATCACAATCGAGACTTCCGAGCTCCTCAGCAGAATGCTTCGCCGTGAGGGTATTCAGCACAATGTATTGAATGCGAAATTCCATGAGCTTGAGGCTGAGATCGTTGCACAGGCTGGTCAGGCTGGTGCTGTTACGATCGCAACCAACATGGCTGGCCGTGGTACTGATATCAAGCTGGACGATGTGGCAAGAGAAGCCGGTGGTCTGAAGATCATCGGTACAGAGCGTCATGAGTCCAGACGTATTGACAATCAGCTCCGTGGACGTTCCGGACGTCAGGGAGACCCGGGTGAATCCCGTTTCTACATCTCTCTGGAGGACGACCTTATGCGTCTGTTCGGTTCTGAGAGACTTATGAAGGTCTTCACTTCTCTGGGTGTTGCCGAGAATGAGCAGATCGAGCATAAAATGCTTTCCAATGCAATCCAGAAAGCACAGGAGAAGATCGAGTTCAACAACTTCGGTATCCGTAAAAATCTTCTGGATTATGACCAGGTTAACAATGACCAGCGTGAGATTATCTACAAAGAACGTCGTCAGGTCCTGGATGGAGAGAACATGCGTGATACCATCTACAAGATGATCACAGATATTGTAGACAGCACAGTAGATATGTGCTTCTCTGATGAGGTGGATTCTGTTGAATGGAATCTGGATGAGTTCAATCCTATGCTGACTTCAATCATCCCGATCGAGCCTCTTACGACCGAGAAGATTAAGGGTAAGAAAAAAGATGAGGTGAAACAGCAGCTGAAAGAAGAAGCGGTGAAGCTTTATGAGATGAAGGAAGCTGAATTCCCGGAAGCAGAGCAGCTTCGTGAGCTGGAACGAGTAGTTCTCCTGAAATCTATCGACAGCAAGTGGATGGATCATATTGACGATATGGAACTTCTTCGTCAGGGTATTGGTCTTGTCGGATATGGACAGAAAGATCCGGTTGTTGAGTACAAGACGAGAGCGTTCAAGATGTTCAATGATATGATCGGCTCTATTCAGGAGGATACGGTTCGTATGCTGTATCATGTTCATGTAGAGCAGAAGATCGAGCGTGAGCAGGTAGCGAAGGTTACAGGAACTAATAAGGACGATACTTCGGTTAAGAAACCGGTTCAGAGAAAAGAGGACAAGGTTTATCCGAATGATCCGTGTCCGTGCGGAAGCGGCAAGAAGTACAAACAGTGCTGTGGACGTAAACTGATGAAGGCATGATATAAATAACGTATTAAATAGAAACGCAGCTTGTGAGACAGGGACAGCCCCGTCAGACCAGCTGCGTTTCCTGTTCTTCCCGCGCATTTATTATCTGCCATTCGTGCAAACTCGCTTCGCTCAGACAGTGCACTCTGTGGCAGAAATTAGCGCAGTCAGAACAATGGAAGCCACGCTGAGTCTGTCGGGACTGTCCCTGTTCAAAGCTGCTGGTTATTTAGAGTTGTCAGTTATTTTCTTATGTAATGCCTCCATAGTTTACGCCGGTGGTGAACCGCGCGACGCGCCAGTCTGTCGGATGTGCAGCCAGAACAACGGAAGCCACGCTGAGTCTGTCGGATGTGCAGTCAGAACCATGGAAGCCACGCTGAGTCTGTATGTTGCGCAGGTGTTTTAATATTAGAAGAATTTCGTGATTTCGCCGAGGGATTTGCGTGGTTTGCGGGTCGGTTCTTCGGCGGCTTTGCCGACTGCGATAACGGCTGCGATGGTTTCTGTTTCAGGGATGGAGAGGATTTCGCGTAGTTTGTCAGCTTCGCGGAGCCCCATAATCAGGGTGGAAAGCCCGAGGTCGGTGGCTTTGAGAATCAGGTTTGCGTTCTGCAGTCCGAGATCGTAGCATCCCCATCCATTTCCGAGTTCGTTATCTGGTGTGCCGTCGGTCTGGAAGCCGGCGCGGTTATGTACAAAGGTGGTAACGATCAGCGCAGCATGTTCGGATTTTTCTGCATTTCTTGCACCCGGAAGACAATTCTCGCGGATTTTGTTAACGATCTCTTCGGATAAAACACAGTAATAACGACCGGTCTGGGAGTTTTTCCAGGATGGTGCCTCCTGTGCGGCGCGAATCAGTTCTTCCATCTGCTCTCTGGTGACAGATACATTCGGATCGTATTTACGAACCGATCTTCTTGTTTCAAGTACTTTCTGAAATTCCATGAAATTCAGGCCTCCTTATATAAGAATTTAAAGGGTAAAAACGGCATACAGAGCAAAATCTGTATGCCATAATTATGACATTTTATCTGAAAGATTGCAATTATGTGGTGGTAGTTTACAAAATTTGTTACTGTGAACGGTAACCAAAATTTCTGTTGTATGTGAGACTGAAACAAAAATATTATCTGATAAAAAGATATGCTGTATATCCGACATAAGCCAGTACACAGATTATACCTTCTATCCGGCTCATGGATTTTTTAGTAAAAGCAAAAATAAACAACAGAATTCCGCTGATGAGGAGAATTATACAGTCAATAAGAGATTCTGAGAGAATGTGGAGTGGCGAAATCACTGCTGATATACCGAGGATAAAAAGAATATTAAATATGTTTGAGCCAATTGCATTTCCCAGAGCAAGCGCACTGTCCCCTTTTCGTGTAGCAACGATGGAGGTTACAAGCTCTGGCAGCGATGTACCGATTGCAACAATTGTGAGGCCGATAAAATTTTGGCTAACACCGAAAGATACGGCAATTTGGCTTGCATTATTTACTACCAGATTACCTCCCAGAATGACAGCGGTAAGCCCGCCGATGATAAAAATAAGAGCTTTATAAAGAGGAATAGTTTGTTCCTCGGAACATTCATTTCTCTTTTTTAATGCGGTATGAATCATATTCAGAATATAAAAAATCATTCCGGCTAAAAGAAGAAATCCCTCGATTCTGCTGAGCTTTCCGTCTGCAATCATAATACAGAGAATAAGTGTGATCAGAATATTTACAGGCATATCCCGTTTTAAAATATCTTTGTTTGTTTTAAATGCGGAAATAAATGCACAAATACCTACAACAACAAGACCGTTAAAAATGTTTGAGCCGATAACATTGCTGACGGCAATATCATTGTTTCCGGCAAGGGCAGCGTTGATGCTGACAGAAGCTTCCGGGGCACTGGTTCCCATGGCAACAATTGTGAGACCGATGATGACACTGGGAATTTTGAGAAATCTGGCGAGCGAAGAACTTCCATCCACAAAGAAGTCAGCACCTTTAATTAGTAGTACAAAACCGATAATCAGTAACAGATATTCCATATGATCTCCTTTCCTGTGATAAAGGTATGGAATAAAAAAAGAGACCTTTACCACATCAAAAAATGATTGATAAAAGTCTCGTTGATTATAACAATAACCGGCCTTATGGCGTGATGACGATCATTGTTTCACCCTGGATGCAGGATGATAACTACTCCCTTTCACTAATACTATAGTAAGCAAAAGAAGATTATATGTCAAATATAATTTTTTATTTTGCAGTTCTGCGAGCTTCTTTTATTAATTATGATTTTGGGAGCGTGTCCTTATAATTCTGGTATTTACCTTCAGTAACCAGTTTTGCATATGCATCATATGCGTCTTTCAGAGTATCATATTTTGTACCATCATTGATAAGCTGCTGATGCTTGGAATCAGTAAGATGTTCTGCGATGGTCACATATTTGTAACCATTATTATTTCGAACAGCTGTTGTTGTTTCGGAAACATAAAATCTGCCATCAGCAGTACTCATTATAACGGGGATTTTTTGATTTGCCCCCACAGTAGCTGTATTTACGGAAGTCCAAAATAAATATCTCTTAGATTTATTAGAGGCGCTTCCCAGATATGCCCAGGTACCATTTTTTAATAAACTGTCTTCTTTAATATTAGAAAGCACGGAGGGAAGCATAGAGGAATTTGGACAACGAGAGTCAATTTCAAAATAGTAATTCTTGTCTGTAATTAATTGTTCAAGGACCCCACTTTTCCGTATTGGCTCATCCAGATCTTCGTTAATATCAAAGAAATATTTTTTTGTACTGTTTTCACTTCCACCTTTCCAGTTAAACAAAACACCGTTTTCAGTGAGAGAAACTTCACATACTCCTCCCTTAACCGGATCACCTATCCAGTGCTCGGTGTCCGCTTCACCGTTAGTATGAGAAATACCGCCAATTGATACTGTGTTCATAGACTGCCAGCCAGCTATTTTCTGTTTCAGTGGTACAACTTTTGTTGTAGTCTGATTTTCTGTTGCATCTTCTATCATCAGCTCATCATATGCCGAGCGGACATTTGCAAGATCAACAGATTCCCGGCTCCTTTCAATATATTTTGTATAAGCCGGGGCGAGCAGCCCGACAAGAACTGCAAGAATTGAAACAACAACTATAAGTTCTATAAGTGTAAATCCTTTGTTCCGGTTTTGCATTTATATTTACCTCAAAGCATAAAAAATCAATAGTAGGTTTTATAATAGCATTTATTTGCTAATACTGCAATCCGGAAGAAATGTAATAATTGTGAATTTATTTCAATAGCAGAAATATACTAGTTCCTGACCTCATCTACGATATTTTTAATAATATCATCTGCAGGTGTGGGCTGAGGCCGCCTGTTGTCAAATTCTGTAGTAAGAAGATGAAGTTTGTAATGTGCCTCTGGGTATTTTTTTTGTTGAAGAAGCGTCTGGAATGCTGTTATTTCTGCCGGAAGTTTTTCCTGATATTCTATAAATCCCTCAGGAAGATAATCGGTTGGAACAGGGGATTCACTTACACTATCCGGATCAGGGGATGTGGCGCGAGTTCGGAAGGTCTCTGAAAATGAGGAGAGACTGTTTAGAATTTTCTCGCAGTAGCGTTCGGCTTCCGGATATCGCTGCATGTCCATGAGATAAGTGATTCCAATCATATGAGTCAGAATGTCGTGGTTCCATTTGCGGATATTTTGTTTAAGATTATCCATAGAAATTCTCCTTTCCGTTGTGCATTGTAAGGCGGGCAAAAACATCCCGTACATGAGGATAGCGTGAACGGCTGACCGGGACGGAAACGCCGTTTCGCAGGGTGATGCAGGTATGATGGAGTGTCCTGACCTGGTAAAGATTTACAGCAAAACTTTTGTGACAGGAGCAGAACTGAGAGCCCATGCGGTTTAAAAGATCCTGTAACTTTTCACCGGATGAATAAACCTGTGTGGCGGTATGGATACAAGTCCTGCGGGCGAGATGCTCCAGATAGAGAATATCGTTCTGAGCAACCTGGTATTCTTTGTAGGATGACTGAAAATAAAGAAACTGGTCACTGCGGAACACATATTTTTCGTGAGCAGCAGTCAGGGCTTTGGGCAGGTATTCGAGGAGTTTTTTCTTGTTCACGAAATAGAGATGTGAAGTTTCGTAAACGTCAGAAGCAAATTCCAGATACTGGCTGACAAAAATAATCTGTGTATCACCATTCATCTTATTGATTCTTTTGGCAACGGTAATTCCGTTGACGGATTGACTGCCGAGATCGATGTCTGTAATTACAAGTGTATAAGGGCAGCCGTGATCAGTAAGTGTATTCAAAAATTCAGTACCTGATGAAAAAAATTTTACCTCGTAAGGTACTGTGATACATGACTGCAGAATCGATTGTATCATTTCGATGTAGACATAGTCGTCTTCGCAAACTGCAATTCTTATCATAATTTTTCTCCATGAATGTTCATGTTTTTTGAATAGCGTTTATTATATACTGGATATGGGCAGACTTCAAGTATATAGACGGGTAAATCGTTCGAGATATATCGACAGAATCAGACATGAGAAGGGGCATTTCCGAACTGTTTTTTATAAGAGCGTACAAATGTCGTGTAGTCGTTAAAACCGCTCATCTGCGCGGCTTTCATGACAGGAGTCCCTTCATTTATCAGAGAACGTGCAAGAAGGAGACGCTTGCTTGTAATGTAATTGTGAATGGTGTAGCCGGTCTCGTTTTTGAATTTTCGCATCATATGATATTTGCTGAAAAAAAACTTCTCAGAGAGTCGGTCAATCGAGAGATCTTCGGTCAGATTACGGTTGATATATTTCAGAAGCTGTTCAACTTGAGAATCAGAAGAATAAGATCTACGGTCAGGAACTGCACTGGTCTGCAAAAAAATTCGATTGACATAAACCATAAATTGCGTAAAAAGAGCATTGCTGAGTATTTCATCACCAAAGTCCTTATTTTTTATGGAATTTTCAAGTTCACGCAGAAGATCACGGAGATGTTCCTGAACAGCAGAATCAATACGGACAAGGTTAAAACTGTGGTCAGTTGCTTTCTGGAAACAGGTATTTAATTCCTGCATGGAAAGGTCGTCGCGAATCCAGAAAATGTAACGCTCATATGGAACGGACGGATCAATTTCCGGTTTGTGGATCGCGCCCTGACTGACCAGAAGGATATCCCGTGGTTTGAGATGGTAGGCTTTTCCCTCGATGTGATAGGTGACTTTTCCGGAAAGAAAGACGATGATCTTGTGAAAGTCATGATAATGATAAGAAAATTCCCGATCTGTGCGGTCATTAATGTGGAACAGACGGAATTCTTCTTTGAGATAGCCTGTTTTTTCTAGTGTGTACTGTGAATAATCCATGGAAAACCTCCCGGGAAAGAATAATGATGTTGTCGTGGAACTGTTTTTATAATTATAGGAAATTTCTTGTAAAAAGAAAAGTGATATTATATTATGAGATTTAGAAAATATTGTTTTTGGCAGGGAGAGATGGAAATGAAAGAGAGAAGAAAATTAAGCAGAAAGATACTGACGGTTTTGCTTGCAGTCGTATTGCTTGTGACAGGTATGGCAGTATCTGTTCCGGCGGCATCAAGGATTACAGTCCGGGGTGGAAAGGTTTATCAGAATAATAAACTGATTGTGAACAGAATTATTGGTTCAAAAGCTCGGGGGTATTATTATGTGGACAAGACCGGACGAAAAGTAAATACAAAAGAAATTCGCCAGGCTGTTGATTTTGTGATGAAAAATTCAAGGGCAGGTGACAGCAGCGCGAGACGTTTGAAAGACTGCTATAAGGCATTGCTGAAATATCCGTATTTCGGAATGACGAGCTGTGCTCCGACAGCAAAAAATCTGTCTACTTATGCGAGATATATGTTCAGTCGACGCCGCGGAGACTGCTATTATTATGCGGCTGCCATGGCATGTATTGCACGGGTTCTCGGATATGACAGCCGAGTGGCAGTGGGAGGCGTGACGGCCAGAGGCAAATATGCGTCACTTTCTTTACATGGCTGGTGTGAAGTGAAATACAGAAGAAGCTGGAGAATGATTGACTGCAGTATGCAGCGTGCACATATGGAAAGAAATCTGTACCTTGTTATAAGAAGACAGTATCCATTTCGTTTGCGATGTGACAGGGTCTATAATATGGTTGTCAGAAATGCCAGAGTAAGATGGTTCTGAAATTGAAAGTATGGATTGCTGATTTTTCATTTCAATGTGAGATGAGCGCATTTTTTGCAATATAATAAGCATTTTATTCTATATACATTGTAAAAACAAAACTATATACTGTAGAAAAAGGTGCGTATATTGTGAAAGAGAGGGTTTCGTCATGGAAAACAGTATTACAATGATTAAATATCAGGGACTTGGTAATGATTATCTGGTACTCGATCCAAATAAAAACCGTGTACAGCTTCAGGGAAAAAAGATTGCTCTCCTGTGTCAGAGAGGATTTGGACTTGGCGCAGACGGTGTGCTTTACGGACCGGTCGAGATCAATGGAAAAATGGGTGTCCATATCTATAATTCCGATGGAAGCGAAGCTGCGATCAGTGGCAACGGTGTCCGCATTTTTGCAAAATATCTGATTGATCATGAATATGTGAAAGAGCAGAAGTTCAGCATTGAAACGCTGTCCGGTCCGGTTGAGGTAGAATGCCTGAACAGCCGTGCGACAGAATTTCGTGTAAACATGGGCAAAGCGTCCTTTATTTCCAGAGAAATTCCGGTTACCGGCGAAGTCCGTGAAGTCATTAATGAAACCTTCACTTTCAATAAGAAAGATTACAGGGCAACCTGTCTGACTATCGGAAATCCGCACTGCATTATTTTTATGGATGAAGTCAGCCCTGAGATTGCAAAAGACCTCGGACCGTATGTGGAGAATGCGGATGAATTTCCTGAAAGAATGAATCTCCAGATCTGCAGACGGATCGACAGCGGAAATCTGGACATCGAAATCTGGGAAAGAGGTTCCGGATACACCAAAGCCTCCGGTACAGGAAGCTGCGCAGCAGCAATGGCGGCATACAGACTTGGCCTGACAGAGAGCCGCATCAATGTAAATCAGCCGGGCGGTATAATCCAGATCGATATCAAAGAAGACGATACCATCTATATGACCGGAAGTGTCGGCTATGTGGCTGATATGAGCGTGGCAGAGAGTTTTTTCTCATGACAATAATTCATAAATAAAAAGAATCTCCGGAATTTTAATCTGTGCGAAAAACAGATTGGGATTCCGGAGATTTTTGTTTTGTATCAGCAATAGCGAAGAAGAATGACCGATTCAAAAGTGTCTCCACAGTCGTTCCACTGCCAGCTTCCGTCATATTTGCGGCAGATATCTTCAATGATAGAAAGTCCTAATCCATGATAAACAGAATCTTTCTTGGTGGTACTGTGGTTGAATACTATCTGAGGATCTTTGGTATTTCTGACAAGGATCGAGAGAAAGCCTTTTGAAGTTGTCAGTGACAGGGACAGATTTTTTTTTAAATCCTCAGAGGAACGGCAGGCCTCAATCGCATTATCCAGTATATTAAACAGAACACTGCTCAGATCTGAAGGCTGAATCACTGATTTGTCAGGAAGAAAAATTTTGTAATCTACATGAATACCGGATTGTTCTGCAAGCATCCGCTTCGATTCCAGAATCGCGAGAATGAGGTTGTCTTCACAATAAGGATGAAAACGGTCACGCTGAAACGTGTCAAGCGTATCATGAATGAGTTTTTCGGCGTTTTCACAATCACCGGTGCGCAGAAGCGTTTGAACGGTCTGCAGAGTTTCGGTAAACTGCTTTTGTGTTTGGAGCAGGTTGTTTTCCTGCTGTCTTACTAACTGTAAGTGTTCGGCGTTTAAAGCCTGTTGTTTCTTTAGCAGGTTAAGTTCCGCTTCTGTTTTCTGACCGATAAAAATCTGCATCAGGAGCCGGTACAGATTGTAGCAGACGACAAGTGCGGACAGACATGTCAGTAAGAAAAAAAGATTCAGGTATTGTACGGTATAGTGTGACAGAAGATAAAATATCTGAAAAAGGATTAAAGAAATAATGAAAGTTATTTTTCTTCTCATAATACAGAATCCTCCTGATTGACGGGTGTGCAGGCAGAGGGCTGATCCTCAGGTTTCGAACTGTTAAGTAATATGGAAGAACAGTATCTTTCCGCTTCATCTGCTTTACGGGTGCGTGTGAGATACTCCAGAGAAAGCAGATGATTTTCTATATCGTGATTCCACTTCCGTATTTTGACATATTCCTGTTTCATTTCTTCCGACACTTCCATCTGCTGTTTCAGCAACTCCATTTTGTGAAGATTCCGGTTGAAAGCAATTTGCTCTTTTTTGAATAAATGAAGCCCATGTATAAACAACGGGAAAGTTATACAGCAGCAAATAATATACAGAAGAACGGGGATAAAACTCTGCTGGAATTTGTAATACTGCGTAAATTCTGTTGTAATCAGGGGATGAATAATCGGCAGAGTAATGAGCAGTAACAAAGAGAATTTTAAATAATTAATACACTTCTTTAAGAGCGAGAAAATATTTTTATAAAACAAATAGCCAAAAGAAAAAATCATTATTTGTATCATCAGCTTTTCGTGGAAACTGCAAAGTGAATATATATTTGAGGCGGTGTATGCAGGCTGGTGAAAGAAATGGTTGTAAATCTGTATGTAAATATTTATGGACAGGATTTCGGTCAATATGGCGGTGAGAAGAAAGATAAAATAGGACAGAAGTTTTTGTTTTACCGGTCCTCTGAACAGGAAAAATACATTAAGAAAGATAAATAACTGCGACAGAGTCGTTGCCTCGGAGGCATGCTCATACAACTTGATAAATTGAAGCGCCCACAGAATAAAGAAGGATGCTAAAACGTGAATATAAATTTTGAATTTGTCCGTGCAGGAAAAAAGCTGCATAAAACAATATACAGGAATAACGGAATAATATACCGCAGTGAGCATTGTAAATGCCAGATTCTTTAACATCACAGATCCTCATTTTGACTTTTTAGTAGCAGCAGCGCAAAGGCATCTTTGGTTGACTGGTAACAGTTACGGCTTACAGGAAGGCGCGTGCCGTCAGAAATCTCAATACCGGCATGACTTAAAGTATGTATGGCATTTATATTGACCGCGAAGCTTTTGTGACAGATGCAGAAATCAGGCCGTAGTTGTTCGATAAGATCCTGAATTTTGTCGCGACAATAGTAAATCTGAGATTTTGTATGTATTTCGGTATTTCGCAGTTTGCGTTCCATATACAGTATATCGGAACGGGGAATGCGGTAATCCCGGGAAAGATAACTGAAACAAAAATACTGCCGGTGAAGCTCGGACAACTTGCGACAGGCAGCCGAGAGCGCCCTGGGAAGATACTCTTCCATCTGCTGTTTGCTGACAAAATAAACGTGGTTTGTCTCATAAACAGCAGAAGCGTACTGAAGATACTGACTGATAAAAATAATCTGGGTTCCTGAATTGGAAAGATTGATCTTTTCGGCAAGATGAATACCGGACATATCTCCGGAATCAAGCTCAATGTCCATCAGAACGATCTGGTAAGGACATTTTTGATCAGTGATCCGGGCAAGAAAATCATCCGAGGAAGTATAAATATCAACGTCGTATGCTGCCTGAAGACAGGAACAGGTCAGGTCGTGGATTTGTTTGCAGTGAATAGAATTGTCTTCGCATATGGCAATTTTTAACATATAAGCACCTCTGATTAAGTAATAGAAGTATTATAGCACGGTTTCAGCCCATTTTGTAGAAAATCAAAGAAAAAACTCCATCATATATGAAAGAGGTTTCGTATACGATGCAGTGTATTGGTTTATCCGTGTTAGTGTGAATCACATGGACAATCAGAATTTCTTATAAATCTTTTTCCTGAAGTAGTTTAAGTTGCTCTTTCAGTGTAGTGATATCAGCAGAAAATTTTTGGAGCTGCTGATCTTTTTCTGCAATCTGGGCTTTCTGTTCATTAATAGTTTCCTGCATTTGGTCTACCATGTATTTTACAGTGTTTCGGTCAAGAATTTTTAAATCCTCTGAAAATATTCCCATAAGCTCCTCCACATTCCGGCATATATTGTATACATGCTCATATATGGCTTTGAATTCTGGGTAGACTGTGATAAGGTCAATAATCTGTTCTGGTTCGTCTATACTCAGAAATGCAAGCCAGGCGTCCAATTTGTTCTTGATACCTTTATTTTGTACATTCTCACGGAAAATGTCAAGTGGAATAAAGATATAATTTTGCAGAAGATCTATATTGAGACCGGTGTCAGATTTCTGATGGAATGTATGTACATATTTATTGGGAAATTCAGCAAATATTCCGGGACTTGTGTCCATTAAAATAATCGTATAAACATCTTTCACATCTTTATATGTGAATGTTTCTTTTTTCTGACTTCGGGCTGTTTTGTATTGACGTAGCAAAAGATCAGAGGAATAACAGGCACTTCGTTCACCTGGAAATGCATAACTGATTTTTTGGACTTCCACATTGCAATAAGTACCATCTTCAAAACAGACTACAATATCCATGATAAGAAGTGACTGTTCATCTGCTATTCTACTGGAAACTCCCGGTAGAATTTCTACAATTTTTACCTACTCTTTGCAGCAGGACACTTAAGAAATCTTCCAGCCGTTCCGGTACAGTTTCGGGATTCATAATTTCTTTAAAAAAGGAATCATATAACATTTTTACACCGCAAGCTCCTGAGCAGAAATCCAGAAACTCCTGTTGTTGGTGTTCTTTCAGACTATAGAATTTTTCCGTGAGTTTTACATTCGAATCAATCTCTTTTAAGATATCGTGTTTGTTTCGGATCATAGGGAAGTATTGTTGAAGTTTAGTTGGCATAGACATTTTCCTTTCATGTAGTGTAAGTTGGAGAATTTTGTTTCAGAAATGAAACTTGTAAGAATGCCCTGATAGGCATAGAAATTTAAGTAATGAAAATATAGCACATATTGTACTTGAAAAGCAAGAAAAATCGTTCGTCTAGTTTTTGCATATTGCGACATATTAAGGATTATTGCAGCGCGAGCATTTTCTTTTTTTAACGGGGAATTTGGGATTACCTGCTAATTATGTACGCAAGTGTGTCTGTTTATGCCGAGGGTGAAAAATAAGGGGCAAGGTGTGGTAAATTAAAGAAAAAACACTATACAAGGGGGAAAAACAGATGAAGAAGATCAAACGTTGGGTAGCAGTGATTATGGTGTGTCTGCTGACATTGACAGGGGCAGAGGCAGTGCATGCACAGACATACAGTTGGATGCAGACTGCAAAAAAGGTACGGATTAATACCGTGGTTAAAGGAGTGGCAAAAAATAATCAGACACCTACCTTAATGGATCCATGGGATAGTTATGAAGAGTTTTATTATATCAATATTCCGACCAAAATGAATATATCAATCACTGTATCTGTAAAAGGAACACAGACACTTGAAGTTATGCTGTATAACAATCAGGGAAATTACCTGAGGCAAAGCGGCCCATGGACATACAATAGAAGCAGAAATCAAAGCAGTTCAACATTACAGAGATCTTGTGGAGCAGGGGAATATTATATTCGTCTGACTCATGTTTTTAATTATAATTCGGAGAGATATCCGTATTCCATGAAGGTTCAGGGAAAATTTACCAATTCTGTGAAAATAAATCAAGTCAGAAAAGTTTCTTCTACAAAAGCTAAAATAACATGGAAAAGCGCTGGAAAGGTTACAGGATATGAGATTTTTAGAAAGAATTCAGGCGGAGCTTATAAAAAAATCGCGACCGTAAGCGGGAAAAAACTTTCGTATATAAATCAACGATTAAAGCGCAGAAAGACTTATTACTACATAATTTGTGCATATAGAGTTGTTGATGGTGTAAAGGTATACTACAAAAATTCAGTAGCTAAAAAAATTAGAATGTAGGATGCTAAATTATATCGTTGAAATTTTACAGAACGAAGGAGAAAATCAGATGGCGGGAGTAAAAAAGTGTCCTAAATGCGGAAATATGATATCAGAGGGTGGTTCATTTTGTCCGTTTTGTGGCAATAGCATAAATGATAAGGTGATTATTCAGGGGAAAAACCCAGAACCATATAATGAACAGGATGAAATTCAGAGAAAATACAGAAATGATATAAACAGTAAAGTTCAAAAGAAAAAGGAACTGGAAAACAAAAAAGAAAGCCTGTTAAAAAGGAAAGAAAGTCTGGAACTGAAAATTGATAATTACAGTAAGATCATGCAAAAAAAGATTCCATACTGCGAGAAAAACAGGACGGCACCGGATATTCCGGTCATAAAAGTTGAAACTGCAAAAGTCGACATAAAGTGGTACATTGCGGCGGTCATCGCGGTGTTGGAAATAATTTCTGGAATAATGCCATGGGCAACAATATATTATGGAGATATTATTCAGGGAGAAACGATAAGTTGTGCAAAAGTTTTTGACTTATTAAATAATATGTCGAGATATAGCGAATGGTCTGATCATGTATCTGAAGTATTTGGACCATTAGTGTTCATAAGTTTACTCGGATTTATAATGATTTTTTTTAATGGATTTTTTATTGTCAGAATTTTACAGGGAAAATCGGCAGAAGAGATTGGAACACTCGCGGGAATCAGCGGAATTGTAGTATCAGTAGCAGTATTTCTTGAAAAATGGTCACTTAACAGCAGTATGGAAGAGGAATGGAGTTGGATGTCTGTTAATACAGAGGCAGGTGTCTGGCTGATGCTGTTTGCGGGAATTGCCCTGATTGCGGTAATTGTTTTTTACAAAAATGAAACAGAAACACAAACAGGAAGTAAAGCAAACTTTAATTTGGAAGTGCTGAATTATGATCCGGCACTTCCACTTCGACTGAAAACACTTGGAATCACCAGAGAAAATGACGAATTAGTTCTGAAGTTGACATATGCGGAATTTGAATGGACGTATATAGAGGAAATCATAGCAGATGTGCAATTGGTAAAGGCAGATGGCAGCATAAAAACACTTGCAAGGAATGCGGTGTTTGAGAAAAAAGGACAGGACTATGCAAGAGTGCAGTTTAAGGATATCGGATATGACCTGGAAGGAGCCGTAAGTGCAAGGGTCAATATTCTGGCTTATGACATCTATAAAAACCAGAAGAAATATCAGGAGAAAGGCAGCGGATTTTCTGCATACAGTGATTATTCGGCAGATGAGTTAAGAAGCGCAAGATTTGCAAATACAGATGTTGTGATGTGCAGAGAGAGAAATATCGGAGAATATCATCAGTGTTGTTGTGGACAGGTATATTCAAATAAAATCAGCATATGTCCGTTATGTGGAAAAACAAGGAAGGGCTAAATGAGATGGATGACAGAGAATACAGAAAAGAAAGAGACAAGATCGTAGAGGACATACATGCTCTGGAAGTTGAAATTAACAAATTGAATGATGTGTGTGACAGGTTGTGGGATGTCAAGGAAAAAGCACGAGATAATCTGGAAATGTTTCGGTCAGTAAGTGAGCCGGTGAATATCGGTAAAAATTCTGCTGAGATGATAAGTACACCTCAGAAAAAGGCAGTTCCTGATAATGAAGAGAAAATTGTGGATATGCAGCCGAAAAAGACACAGGTGAATCAATTCTGCCCATACTGCGGTGCTTCAGTAAACGGACAGAAGTTCTGTGGGCAGTGTGGAAAACGAGTAAACTGAAAATGGAGATGTATGTATGAAAAAATGTCCGAACTGTGGAAAAGAAAATATAGATGAAGCAAAATTTTGTACATGGTGCAGATATGGATTTCCAGTGACAGTGGAAAATAAGACAAATAATAAAGGAAAAAAGATAGCACTGGGTATACTTGTAATTGCTATTTGTGCGTGTTTAGGTGGTGTATATATGCTGCTTGAAAACGGAAAAAATGAGAATTCCCAAAAGCAGAAAATTGCACAGAATAGCGAAAGTGTACAGCAGGATAAAAGTTCACAGGAAGATGAAAGTGCAGAGACGGATGAGGCTGCGGAAAGCATTTCAGGAGAATATCTGGCGCCTTTTATGAACAGCGATTCGAAGTGGGGATATATAAATCAGGATGGAGAGGTAGTTATAGAATGCAAATATGATTCAGCGAGTGGATTTGATAAAGATGGATATGCGGTGGTGGGAATGGAAACGGATTCGGATGCAAGCGAATATTATACGATTTACGGATTGATTAATTCGAAAGGAGAAGAAATTATTTCGCCGGATTATAGTTATATAAACGATTCAATTGCTAATACCTGTGATAATTATGGCTATCGAACTATTTCGAGACTTCCTTATCCGTTTTATTATGAAGAAGAATATTGGGGAGTCATAGACAATAATGGGAATATTATGATATCGCCAGAATATAGCAGGATAAGTAATATAGGAGATTCTGGGTATTATATTGCCAGTGATGCAGAAACAGGTATGTATGGAATTATAGATGAGGATTATGAATGGGTTTGTGAGCCGGAGTATTCATGGATAATAAATACATGGGAAAAATCAACAGAAAATGTAGCGAAAGTAGATGGAGAGTATGCATTAATTGCAAAGTATGATTTTCAGGAGGGGCATGGTGCTAAAATTATAAATGAGTATGGAGATACTATTGTGCCGATGGACTATTATGATATAGAGTGGGTAGTAGGAAATAATCGTATAATTGTTGAAAATGATGAAGGATATTATGGTGCGATAGATATGCATGGTGAGGTACAGATACCTTGTCAATATGATGAAATAGGGAGTTTCTCTTATGGAGATGAAACATATGCGATAAGAGAAGGAGAGGTTTTTCTGGTAGATATTTATGGAAATGAAAGATTTCTTACGAATGCAGATTCCTGTTATCAATTGGATTCAAATCTTTATGAGATAAGTAGCGATGAAAAAAGTAATATTATTAATTCAAGTGGAGAATATCTTCTTCCAGAAAATTATGAAGGAATTATGATAAATGAAAGTTGTATTGCAGGTAATACGGAGGGTGAAGGAAAGGGAATATTGCTATCAAGATCAGGCGAGGTGTTGAGTAGGGAATATGATCAGTATATGCTTTTTTCAATGATTCCAGAGATTACAGTTTATAATGAGGAGAATTGTGGAGTGATTGATTCATATGGAAATGTAATTGTACCGTGTGAATATGATGCTTGCTATGTATGTAAAGATAGTCCGTATATTACTGCTAATAAACAGGAAGAAGAATATGGAGATTATACGGAATGTACCCTGTTTGATATCAATGGTAATGTAATAAAAGAGTTTGATGCCGGAATTTATAATGTAGGCGCATTCCAGAAAGTATCTGATGCGGCATAAGAGGTGAAAATTCAAATGAATGAAGGAGAATGACTTGAGAAGAAAAAAGTATTAGAGCTAAAGATTGATAACTATAAAAGATTGTATAATCATCAAATTGCAGGATGTTATGAAAATAGTGATGTATCTGATATGAGGACTGTAACAAGAGAAAAAAAGAATCCATTGTATGTTATGTTGATGCTTGCCGTTTTAGAGCTTGTTGCAGGTTTCGTTCCATGGGCAACAATCTGGTATGGGGAGATTATTTCCGGAGAATCAGTGAGTTGCATCAGTATTCCACAACTGATGCAGGATATGTCCTATTATCAGTCATGGGCAGACGATATTTTTGAAATTCAGGGTTCCATGTTGTTTTTTGCAGTATTAATTTTAAGCGTTGTAATTCTTGATGCGTGGCTGCTGAAAGAAGTTATTTGTAAAAATGAAAAAGGCACAGTTTTATGGGGGAAAATTGTCGGAGGAAGCGGAATTAGTGTAGCAGGGCTGTTTGGGGTATGTGTTGAAATGCTCAAGGGAGATTTCAGCAATGAAGAATGGCGAATAGTATCTTTACGGAGGGATTCCGGAGGATGATTCATGCTCATTGTAAGTATTGGATTGCTGGTAGCAGCATTTTGGTGTGAAAAGATTGTACAGGAAAACAGAAAGAAGCAGATTTATGAAATAGAAGTGCTAAATTATGATCCTGTATTACCAGTAAGAATACATGAGTTAAGAATACAGCAGGGTGATTATTTGAAATTCAATTTGATTTGCAGACAATTTGACTGGAAAATCATAGATACACTTGTGGCAGACATTCAATTAATTACGGAATATGGAGATATAGTAACCCTTTCTAGAAATATGGCCTTTACGAGACTTAAAAATGACCAGTATAGTGCAAAATTATCAGAGGTAAATTATAATTTTGAAAATATACAAAGTGCCAAAATTAATATAAAATCCTATTCAATTGAAAATGAAATGGAAGCAGGAAGCGGATATTCAGTAGACAGTGACTATTCATTATTAGAAATTAAAAAACTGAGAGCCATGGAACCTCGGGCTGTTGTCTGTAAAGAAAAGAATTTTATAGCAGGACATTGTTGTAGTTGCGGACAGATTTATTCAAATGAGTTATATATTTGTCCTCTTTGCGGTAAGAAAAAGGGGGAGTAAATTATGGCGGAAGATTTTAGAAGAGATCAGACCATTGAAGCACTGGAAGCAGAATGTAAAAAGCTTTGGGATGAGAAAGAGATGTGGAGAGAAAATGTAAAAAGTGGTTTAATAGTAGAACCTGCTCGGCGTCGAAATGAAGAACAGTCAGTGGTATATGAACAAAAGAATGAATATAGTAAACCTGTATCGATGATAAAAAATAATGAAACCGTACCTGAAAAACAGGACAGGGAAATGAAAGCGAACAGATACTGTCCAAAGTGTGGGGCATTTGTAAATGGATCAACTTATTGTGGACAATGTGGAACAAAAGTTAACTGATTTTCCTTTATAGTAGTCAGAAAAGCTCCATCATATATGAAAGAGATTTCGTATACGATGGAGTGTATGTATTTATAAAATAAGATCTGCGTGTATAGGCAGAATTTGTCGAACGTTTTTTCTTGCTTCGCACATGTAGGAGTGCTAAAATAATCACATCATTTATTTATCTTTTGATCTGGCGTTTCAGCCGAAAATCTCAAATCAATGCAAAAAGGATATGTAAAGATTGAATTTTTATAGTGAAGTTCGTATAATTAAAATAAGAACAAAAAGTTCTTGTAATGCATATCCGGAAAGAGAGGTGTGATGGCAAAAAAGGATATTCCTTCAATTAATTACTTTAAAGATAAAATTCGGATGGCCGATTTGCTGAATGTGTATCTGTATGGTGGAAACAAAATTATAAGTCCGCAGGATGTTACAGAGCTGAATCCGATACTGGCAAAATCATGGTGGAACGATAAGGAATTGAAGACAAATGTAAATATTACAGATGTTCTTTTTGAAGTTAAGATTCCAGTTGGAAAAGAAAACGATGTAAAGAATGCTGATAACGATATACAGAAGATACCAATTATCATATCCATTCAGAATCAGTCAGATATCAGTTATGTGATGCCGGTGCGCGTGATCAATGCAGATGCAAACGGCTATTATTTACAATGGAAAGACATTGAGCGAAAACACAAAAGAGAAAAACAGACATGGGCAGATCACGGAGAATTTTTATCAAAATTTAAAGAATCTGACAGGCTGAAACCAATCCTTACTATCGTTATCTATTTTGGAAAAGATGACTGGAATGGAGCCAAAAGCCTGAAAGAGATTACAAATCTGAAAGTCTGCCCGTTACATATACAAAAGCAAATGCAGGATTATTCTATCAATCTGATAGAAGTACGGAATTTTTCTGATGTTGAAAAATTTACTACTGACCTCAGAGAAGTTTTCGGATTTCTGCAAAATGATGGGAACAAACAACAATTAGAGAAATATGTAGAGAAGCACAGAGAAGGACTGCTCAGTCTTGAAGAAGATGCATATGATCTGATATGTGTGATGTCCGATATGAAAAAACTACAGGAACTTAAATCAGAATTAAGACAGGAGGGAGGCTGTAATATGTGTAAAGGTCTTGAAGAAATAATAGAAGATGAAACACGGCAACGGGAAACTTTAGTAAATATCTTGTATGAACATTTATATAATGATGAGCGAATGGGAGATATGAAGCGTGCATTTACAGATAAGGATTATCGCAGACAACTGATGAAAGAGTACGGATTGCAAGTAGAACCATATAGATTTTGCAAACAGTAATTTTTAATGCATTTTTAGAAGGGAGCAGCGCTGGCTGTTCCTTTTTTTTCTATATTATGATATCATAATGGAGGCTTTTTTTACATAAAGTCATGACAATTTCATGAAATGCAAAAGCATAATAAACACAAAAGCAACAAACAGAACAACACAACAAACACAGGAGGAATTTCCATGAATATAACAATGCTCGGAACGGGAAATGCAATGGTGACGGAATGCTACAACACCTGCTTTGTACTGCAGGATGGGGAGAAACACCTGCTGGTCGACGGCGGAGGTGGAAACACTCTGCTTCGTCAGTTAAAACAGGCTGGTTTCGACTGGAAGGACATGCGGGAGATTTTTGTGACACACAAGCATGTCGACCATCTGATGGGAATTATCTGGATGATCCGCATGATCTGCCAGAATATGAAACAGGGACAGTATGAGGGGGAAGCCTGGATCTATGGACACGATGAAGTGATCAGCCTGCTGAAAGAAATGGCAGAGAAGCTTTATCCAAAGAAACAGACAGACTTTATCGGTGACAGACTTCATATGGTAGTGGTAAATGACGGCGAAGAGCGTACTCTCATGGGACATAAGGTGACATTTTTTGACATTCAGTCCACAAAGGTCAAACAATATGGATTCTGTATGGATATGGGAAATGGCGAGAAACTTACCTGTTGCGGTGACGAACCATACAATGAATGTGAGAAAAAATATGCCGAAAACAGCAAATGGCTGCTTCACGAAGCTTTTTGCCTGTATGATCAGGCAGATGAATTTCACCCATATGAAAAACATCATTCCACAGCAAAGGATGCCAGTGAACTTGCAGAACTGCTTGGCGTAAAAAATCTGATCCTTTATCATACCGAGGATAAAAATATTGCATGTCGTAAACAATTATATACAGAAGAAGGACGGAAGTATTTCCGCGGCAATCTGTATGTGCCGGAAGACCTCGAAAAGATTGAATTATAATGGATTTTATGTTATTGTATTTCTGGTAACTGTTCAGCAGAAAGCACTGCACAGTTACTATGATTATTATAGAAAGAAGGTGAAGCTGTGGTTGAATTAGATCAGTTCAAGAGCATTCTTGCAACATACACAGAACCATTAGTGGAAGTGAGGGATTCACTTTGACCTCGCTAACAAAGAGCAGCGGGTTGAAGAATTAGAGCGTGAGATGGAAGCGCCTGATTTCTGGGATGACGCAGAAGTTTCCCAGAAAAAAATGAAAGAACTCAAAAGCATGAAAGACGACATGGAGATTTATCACAGTCTGGAGAGCCAGATGGAAGATATGGAAACCATGATCGAGATGGGCTATGAGGAAAATGATCCGGAGATCATTCCGGAGATTCAGGAGATGCTGGATGAATTTGAGAAAAACTTTGACAGCATCCGTGTTAAGACATTATTATCCGGAGAATACGACAGTGAAAATGCAATTATCAAGCTGAATGCAGGAGCAGGCGGCACAGAGGCCTGTGACTGGTGCGGCATGCTTTACCGTATGTACAGCCGTTGGGTAGACCGTAAGGGATTTACCATGGAAGTACTGGATTATCTGGATGGTGATGAAGCCGGTATTAAGTCCGTTACTTTCCAGGTAAACGGTGAAAATGCCTACGGCTATCTGAAATCCGAAAAGGGTGTACATCGTCTCGTACGTATTTCACCGTTTAATGCAGCCGGTAAGCGTCAGACCTCATTTGTATCCTGCGACGTTATGCCGGATATCAAGAAAGATCTGGATGTAGAGATTAATGATGACGATATTCGCATTGATACTTATCGAAGCAGTGGTGCCGGTGGTCAGCATATCAACAAGACTTCATCTGCAATCCGTATTACGCATTTCCCGACAGGAATCGTAGTACAGTGCCAGAATGAACGTTCACAGCATATGAACAAAGACAAAGCTATGCAGATGCTGAAAGCAAAGCTGTTCCTTCTGAAACAGCAGGAAGCAGAAGCCAAACTTTCCGGTATCCGTGGTGAAGTGACAGATATCGGATGGGGTAATCAGATCAGATCCTATGTAATGCAGCCTTACACGATGGTGAAGGATCACAGAACAGGTGAAGAAACCGGTAATGTAGATGCTGTTATGGACGGAGAAATCGATCCGTTTATTAATGCATATCTGAAATGGATCGCACTGTCAAAGAAACCGGCTGAACAGTAACATAATTCAGCCTTGGAGCCTGTCAGGATTCATAAAAGCCATTGCAGAAGCGGGCATAATATGGTAAGATATCCCTCGTAGGAGAACACGTGTCTCTTATAAACGGACATATCTCCGCGAGGGTATATACTGTAAAGAATGTGGATTCAACAGGAGCAGGAAATCAGACATGGAAAAAATAACACAGAAGAAAAAGTATTTTGTAGTCAGGGAGCGGGCAGTTCCGGAGGTATTGCTGAAAGTTGTACAGGCAAAGAAATTACTGGATTCCGAGAAGGTAAGTACGGTACAGGAAGCAGCAGAGCAGACCGGGATCAGTCGAAGCTCCTTTTATAAATATAAGGATGATATTTTTCCTTTCCATGAAGAAACGAGAGGAAAGACGATAACCTTTATCATTCAGATGGATGATGAGCCGGGAATTTTGTCTGTAGTACTTCAGACCATAGCGCATTTCCATGGAAATATTCTTACGATTCACCAGAGTATTCCGATCAATGGAATCGCGACTCTTACGCTCAGTGTGGACATTCTGCCGGGCGAGGGTGACGCGGAAGCCATGATAGAAGAAATCGAGAGTCAGGAAGGAATCCATTATCTGAAGATACTCGGTAGAGAATAGATAAAATTTATGAACTGTAACATATTACACAGGAGGAAGACATGGTAAATATTGCGGTATTAGGATACGGTACAGTTGGAAGCGGTGTAGTGGAAGTTATTAATACAAACCACAAAAGCATCAATAAGCGCGCAGGTGCAGAGATTAACGTAAAATATGTTCTGGATCTGAGAGATTTCCCGGGAGATCCGGTCGAAAAAGTTCTTGTACATGATTATGAGATCATTGCAAATGATCCGGAAGTAGATATTGTAGTGGAAGTTATGGGCGGAATCGAGCCGGCATATACTTTTGTGAAGCGTGCACTTGAATCCGGCAAGAGTGTCTGCACATCAAACAAAGCGCTGGTTGCAAAGCACGGTCCGGAACTGATGGAGATTGCAAGCGCAAAGAACATCAACTTCTTATTTGAAGCAAGCTGTGGAGGCGGAATTCCGATTATCCGTGCACTCAATTCATCACTGACTGCGGATGAGATCGACGAGATCACCGGTATTCTGAATGGAACAACCAACTACATGATGTACAAAATGGCGACAGAAGGATCAGAATTTGACGCAGTTCTGAAAGAAGCACAGCAGAAAGGCTATGCAGAGGCAGATCCGACTGCAGATGTTGAAGGATATGATGCATGCCGTAAGATCGCAATCCTGTCTTCACTGGCATATGGCAGGTTTCTCAATTATGAGGATATTTATACAGAGGGAATTACAAAGATCACACCGGAAGATATGGAGTATGCCGAAGAACTTGGCATGACGATCAAACTTCTCGGTACAAGCCGCAAGATTGGGGACGATTCTTTTTATGCAATGGTTGCGCCGTTCCTTGTAGGTCAGACCAGTCCACTCTACAGTGTAAATGATGTATTCAATGCAGTTTTCGTACATGGCAACGTGCTTGGTGATGCGATGTTTTACGGCAGCGGAGCCGGAAAGCTTCCTACAGCAAGTGCCGTTGTTGCCGATGTTGTGGATGAAGCAAAACATCTTCACAGAAATATCATGACAAACTGGTCCAGCCGTCCTCTGAAGCTTATGACAATGGATGAAGTCGAAGGAAGATTCTTTGTACGTGTCAAAGGTACGACTGTAGAGCAGGTGGAAGCTGTGTTTGACAATGTGCAGATCGTAAACCTTAAAAATCTTCCGGGCGAATTTGGATTTATCACAGAATGCATGAAGCAGGGCACATACGAAGAAAAGGTACATAAATTAAATGGTAATGTAATTACCATGATCCGTGTAAAGGATTGAAAATATAATTCCGGGAGGAAGCTATGTTAATAGTAAAGAAATTCGGCGGTACATCTGTAGCGAATAAAGAAAGAATCTACAATGTTGCGAACCGATGCGTAGAAGAATACAAAAAAGGCAACGACGTAGTGGTTGTACTTTCTGCAATGGGTAAATATACCGATGAGCTGATCAACATGGCAGAAGATATCAACGAAAAACCGCCAAAAAGAGAAATGGATATGCTTTTCACTATCGGAGAGCAGATGTCTGTATCATTGATGGCAATGGCACTGGACAAACTGGGAGTACCGGCAGTGTCCCTGAATGCATTTCAGGTATCCATGCATACGACCAGTGTACATGGAAATGCACGCCTGAAAAGAATTGATACAGAGCGTATTCGCAGAGAACTGGAAAACCGCAAGATCGTAGTTGTTACAGGTTTTCAGGGAATCAACAAATATGACGACTATACAACGCTTGGAAGGGGCGGTTCTGATACGACAGCCGTTGCACTGGCAGCAGCTCTTCATGCAGACGCATGTGAGATCTACACGGATGTGGATGGAGTTTATACTGCTGATCCGCGAAAAGTGCCGAATGCACGCAAACTGAAAGAAATCACTTATGATGAGATGCTGGATCTGGCAACGCTTGGAGCCGGTGTGCTTCATAACCGTTCTGTCGAAATGGCGAAAAAATATGGCGTACCGCTGGTGGTACGTTCCAGTCTGAATAACAGTGAAGGAACTGTCGTAAAGGAGGAAGTAACAGTGGAAAGAATGCTGATCAGCGGAGTGGCTCTTGACACAGACGCTGTACGAATTGCCGTGATCGGACTTAGAGATGTGCCGGGTGTGGCGTTTAAATTATTTGATGTACTTGCCAAAAAACATATCAACGTAGATGTGATCCTGCAGTCTATCGGACGTGCCGGCACGAAGGATATTTCCTTTACTGTTGACGGCAAAGATCTGGATGATGCGATGGCAGCACTGGAAGAACATAAGACGCGTCTTGGCTATCAGGAACTGCATGCCGAAAGAAATATTGCGAAACTTTCCATTGTTGGCGCCGGAATGATGAGCAATCCGGGTGTTGCAGCTAAGATGTTTGAAAGCCTTTATAATGAAGGGGTCAACATCAACATGATCTCTACTTCCGAGATCCGTGTCACCGTTCTGATCAACGAAAAAGACGGCGTAAGGGCAATGAACGCTGTACATGATGCTTTTAATCTTGCGGACTGATCCTGCAGATTAAATAAATAAAAAGCACAGGGGGTAATTACTTATGAGAAAGAAAACATTAGCGATGGTACTGACAGCATGCATGATGATGGCACCGGTATCTGCATTTGCAGCAGATGCGACAGAAGAAGCGGCTGCCGAAACAACAGAAGCAGCAGGAGAAGCGACTGATTCTGAGATCGCAGAGGGGCTGGGGGATGATATTTACAGTTTCAGCATGGAGTTTGACGGTCAGATAATGAAATTTCCTATGACCTATCAGGATTTTGTCGGTATGGGATGGGAGTTAAGCTCCAGAGAAGACCCAGATATGAAAATATCAACAAATTCTTATGGCTTTGTATCTTTCAACAAAGGCAAGAACAGTGTCAGTGCAGAGGTCATGAATCTTGGAATCAATGAAGTGGGACTGGAAGACAGCCTGATCGGTGGAATTACAGTAGATGGAAGCTATGACATTGATCTGACATCCGTTTCCGTAAAGCTTCCGGGCGGAATTGAGCTTGGAAAATCTACTCTGGATGATATTAAGGCAGCATATGGAGATCCGAGCGATACGTATGAGGGCGATCTTTATACAAAGGTGACCTATGAGAAGGATACGTATCAGGAAGTTGAGTTGTCTGTATTTAAAGATGATAATACACTCAAAAAAGTAGATATGGAAAATCTTGAGGAACCGGAAGGATACGATAAGGGAGCAGTCAGCGATGAGGTTCCGGATATTGTTACTTCTTATGAAACACCGACAGCGCTTGGTGACGATATGTTGGATACAGCTGTCGAATACATGGGAGATCTTTACAGTCTTCCGGCACCGGTATCTGCATTTACAGCAAACGGATGGGAAATCCAGGATGCAGAGGACACTCCGTATGTAGAGGGCGGCGGAATTGCATTTATTGATATGATGAAAAACAATCAGAGCATTCATTTTTCTGTTTATAACGAGACAGAAAATGCAACAGCTCTTGAGAACTGTTTTGTCAGAGAACTGTCTTTCGCAACTTATGATCCGGAAAGCATTGCAATGAAACTCTCCGGAGACATTACACTTGGAGCGGACAAGGCAGAACTTATTAAAATGGCAGATGAAAAAGGTTACATTTCCGAAGAAAATGATGATTATTTAAGAATTTATCCGAATAAAGATTCAAAGATCAGAAACTATGTGGAATTCTGGTTTAACAAAGATGAAGACAGCACCAAAGCTGCTTCTATAACAGCTCATCATGAATAAAACTGGAAGTACTTTTTTCAAAACTGCTGAAAAGGAGTTTTTATGAACGGCAGTATAAAATACTGGAAAAAACAGGCAAAAATGAACCTCAGTGGACACTGGGGTTCTGCAATTGCCGGTGTACTCGCAGTTGGCGCGGTAACTTTTGTCGGAAATATACTTTCCATACAGCTGTTTCCCGGGAATACACTCTGGCCAATGGTGGCAGGACAGGTCTTTGTATTTGTCTTTTCACTGATTGCCATGGTCTTTCGGGCAGGATACAGCTACATGCTTCTGAATATGGCTCGTGACAGGGAGGTTTCCTTAGGAAACCTTCTTTATCTGTTTCACAACGGACCGGATCGGGTGCTGGTGGCAGGATTTATTCTTTCACTTCTGAATACTGTGGCGCAGCTGCCATTTTACTACGTGTCATTTATAGTGAAAGCAGGAAACACGGAAGCAGAGCAGATTGCATGGCTCGAGCTGTGTCTTGTGATGCTTCTGGTCGGAGTTGTTCTGGAGGTAATCCTGACGAGCCCGTTTATGCTGACTTTCTGTCTGATTGCAGACAGTCCGGAAATGGGCGGAATAGAAGCACTGAAAACAAGTGCATGTTTGATGAGAGGACATATCCTGAAATACTGGTTGATGATGCTCAGTTTTATTCCGCTGGCGATTTTATCACTTTTTTCGATGTATATCGGTCTTCTCTGGCTCTTCCCTTATATTTATATGAGTGAGACAGTCTTTTATATGGAACTGGCTGGTACAGAGCCGCAAAATAATACATTTTACAGTGAGACATAAAGGAGAACATAATGGACATTATTCAGGTCATAACCAGAGAACTTAAAGTAGAAAAATGGCAGGTGGAGGCAGCTGTCAAACTTATTGATGAGGGCTGCACAATTCCTTTTATTTCCCGTTATCGTAAAGAAGCTACAGGTTCTCTGAATGATGAACAGCTTCGTACACTTCACGAAAGACTGACTTATCTTCGAAATCTGGAAGACAAGAAAAATCAGGTGCTTGGAAGCATCGAGGAACAGGGAAAGCTGACCCCGGAACTGAAAAAACAGATTCTGGATGCGCAGACACTTGTGGTCGTTGAGGATCTTTATCGTCCTTATCGTCCGAAACGTCGTACACGTGCAATCATAGCAAAAGAAAAAGGTCTGGAGCCACTGGCAAATATCATCATGCTTCAGATGACAAATAAATCTCTTGAAGAAGAGGCAAAGGCATTTTTATCCGAAGAAAAAGGTGTGGAAACGATAGAAGATGCGATAAATGGCGCAAAAGATATCCTTGCAGAGCATATTTCTGATGAAGCGGATTACCGTATCTATCTCCGTAAACTTACCATGGACAAAGGAACTGTAGTATCTGCAGCAAAAAATCCTGAGGAATCTTCTGTTTATGAGATGTACTATGAATTTGAAGAACCGATCAAAAAACTTGCAGGACATCGTGTGCTTGCGCTGAACCGTGGTGAAAAAGAAAAAATGCTCACTGTCAAGATCAGTGCACCGGAAGACGAGGCAATGGGATGGCTTCAGAAACAGGTGATCACCAGAGATAATCCGGTCACAAAGCCAGTTCTCCGTGAAGTTGTAGAGGACAGTTACAAACGTCTGATCGCGCCGGCAATCGAGCGTGAGATCCGAAGTGACCTGACTGAAAAGGCAGAGGACGGAGCAATTCATGTATTTGGCAAGAATCTGGAACAGCTTCTGATGCAGCCTCCAATCGTTGGCAAAGTGGTACTCGGATGGGACCCGGCGTTCCGTACAGGCTGTAAGCTGGCAGTTGTAGATGAGACAGGAAAGGTTCTTGATACAACAGTTATTTATCCGACTGCACCGACAAATGATGCAAAGATACGTGCGGCAAAAGAAACCCTGAAAAAACTGATCAAAAAATATAATGTATCTCTGATTTCTCTTGGAAACGGAACTGCATCCAGAGAATCTGAACAGATCATTGTAGAACTTCTCAAAGAGATTCCGGAAAAAGTACAGTATGTGATCACAAATGAGGCAGGTGCGTCCGTATATTCTGCAAGTAAACTGGCAACGGAAGAGTTCCCGAATTTTGATGTAGGACAGAGAAGCGCGGCTTCAATCGCAAGACGTCTGCAGGACCCGCTTGCAGAGCTGGTTAAGATCACACCGCAGTCTATCGGTGTCGGTCAGTATCAGCATGATATGAACCAGAAGAAGCTTGGCGAAGCTTTAAGTGGTGTTGTAGAGGACTGTGTAAATAAAGTCGGTGTGGACCTGAATACAGCCTCCGCGTCCCTTCTGGAATACATTTCCGGCATCAGTAAAGTGATCGCGAAAAATATTGTTGCATACCGTGAAGAAAACGGCAGATTTGAAAGCCGTCGTGAGCTTCTCAAAGTAGCGAAACTCGGACCGAAAGCGTTTGAGCAGTGTGCAGGTTTTGCGCGTATCACCGGAGGCAAGAATCCGCTTGATGCGACAAGTGTGCATCCGGAAAGCTATGATGCAGCAAAGAAAGTTCTTGAAAAGCTTGGATACACACCGGAAGATATTACGGGCGGTAAGCTGAGTGGTATTTCAAAACAGATTAAGAACTATAAGAAGCTTGCAGAAGAGCTGGGAGTCGGTGAGCCGACACTTCGCGATATTGTAAAAGAACTGGAAAAACCGGCACGAGATCCACGTGATGAGATGCCGAAACCGGTACTTCGTACAGATGTACTTGATATGAAAGACCTCAAAGAAGGTATGATCCTTAAGGGAACTGTCCGTAATGTCATTGATTTCGGGGCATTTGTGGATATCGGTGTTCATCAGGATGGACTGGTGCATATCTCCGAGATGAGTGAGAGATATATTAAACATCCGCTTGAGGCAGTTTCTGTCGGGGATGTGGTGGATGTAAGAGTACTTGGAGTGGATATGAAGAAGAAGAGAATCAGCTTGTCCATGAAGGGGATTAAGTAAAATAAAGTAAATAGTATATAAAGGATCGGCAGATATTCGCTGCCAATGACTAAATGTGAGGATGATGTGTGCAGGATGAATGTGTATCGAGTTCAGAAACGGCTTCATCGTCCAGAAATACTAAGATTATTCCCTGTCTGTTAAATACATGGATCAAAAGTGCAAAACTCGCCTGACGGCTCAGACATTGCACTTTATGATCCATAACACAGCCAGGATATAATCAAGTATTTCTGTGGACTCTTGCAGATGTTTCGGAACTTAATACACATGCACCTGCACGAGTATTCTCTCACCACAATAGGTCATAGAGCGAATATCAGCCGATCCTTTTTTGCCTTGTCGTTTTTTACAGCAATCCCCATCGTCCTGGACAGCGCTATTGCTAGTGGTGCGTGGGAAGGAAGCAGTGTAGCGCGCCATCGAAATTATCCTATTATAGATTGCTTTGAACGGCGCGTGGTCCGGGTACCCTCCGGGCAGGAGGTAGCTGAGCACCGGATGGAAGGGGAAATATAAGAAGTTATTGAAAATAATAAAATTAAGGGAAATGCTTGTGTAGGGATTAGAAAAGCATCGAATTTCAGCAACAAAAACATAGATGATTCATTCGACAACTACCTGTAATTAAAAAAGATATGGTTCGTCAGCCTCTGCAGAAATCCGAGAAGTTCTTAGGAATGTTCCGGATGCGTTATTCATAAAAATCACACTGTCTGAGCGTCAGCGAGTTTGTGATTTTTATGAATGCAATTAGCATTCGGATTATTCCTTAGCACTTCCGGATTTCGAAGCTGTTGACGAAACCATATCTTTTTATATTTCATATATAACATAAAGAATCATATAATTTTTATAGGATGCGTGAAAACAATAAATTTACTTATTTCCCATCCTAGCTCAGCAGAGCAGAATCATTACTAAACTCCTGTCCGCTTGCTTTCTCAAACTGATCCAGCAGATTTCTCACGGTGAGTTTCTTTTTCTCCTCGCCCTGAATATCCAGAATGATCTTACCTTCCATCATCATGATCAGACGATTTCCATGTGTGATCGCATCCTGCATATTATGAGTGATCATCATAGTTGTCAGATGGTCACGGTTGACGATCATTTCTGTGATTTCAAGTACTTTGGCTGCGGTCTTCGGGTCGAGGGCAGCAGTATGCTCATCCAGAAGCAGAAGCTTTGGTTTCTGCAGTGTAGCCATCAGAAGTGTCAGTGCCTGACGCTGTCCACCGGAGAGAAGTCCGACCTTGGAAGTAAGACGGTCTTCCAGTCCGAGACCTAAAACTTTCAGCAGTTCTTTATATTCTTCACGTTCTTTCTTTGTGATTCCCGGTTTCAGTAAACGTGTTTTGCCACGGCGTTTTGCAAGAGCAAGGTTTTCTTCGATTCCCATAGTAGCAGCAGTTCCGGTCATAGGATCCTGAAATACACGACCGAGATATGCGGCTCTTTTGTGTTCGGATAATTTGGTGACATCGATACCATCGATAATGATCTGTCCTTCATCGACCTGCCATGTGCCGGCAACTGCATTCAGCATGGTAGATTTACCGGCTCCGTTACCACCGATAACAGTAACAAAATCACCTTCATTCAGTGTGAGGTTCAGACCGTTCAGAGCCACTTTTTCATTGATGGTTCCCGGATTAAATGTTTTATATATGTTTTTCAGCTCAAGCATCAGTTGTTACCTCCACGTTTCGTAGGTTTTGTAAAATATTTTGTTTTCCAGTAAGGTACTGCAAGGAAGACAGCTACAACAAGTGCAGACAGCATCTTCAGAAGGTCAGTGTCGATTCCGAGCCAGATAACTGTCTGAAGTACCAGATAGTAGAGAATAGAACCGAATGCAACACTCAGAAGACGAAGTGCAAAATTGCGGAAAATACGTCCGAAGATCGCTTCGCCGATGATGACTGCAGCAAGACCGATAACGATTGCTCCACGTCCCATGTTAACATCGGCAAATCCCTGATACTGTGCCAGAAGTGCACTGGAAAGTGCAACCAGACCGTTGGAGATCATCAGGCCGAGTACTTTACATACATTGGTATTGATTCCCTGTGCACGGGACATATTCGGATTACATCCGGTAGAACGGAGTGAACATCCGAGTTCTGTTCCGAAGAACCAGTAGAGAATTGCAATCAGCACGACGATAAAAATGGCAACGATCAGAATGGTATTCTGATAAAATGGAACACCTTTTACATTACGAAGGGAAACAAGAAGATTGTATTTGTTTCCGTTGACTGCCTGATTTGCCTTACCCATGATCTTGAGGTTGGCAGAGTAGAGACCAAGCTGTGTCAGGATTCCGGCGAGGATTGCCGGGATTCCCATGAAGGTGTGAAAGATTCCGGTTGCGAGTCCTGCAAGCATTCCGGCTCCGGTAGCGGCAAGCATGGACACCCAGATATTATGCCCGCTCATCAACATCATGACACAGACAGCACCGCCGGTACACATGGTACCGTCAACAGTCAGATCGGCAACATCCAGAATACGAAAGGTAAGATAGACACCGATCGCCATGATTCCCCAGATCAGCCCCTGCGCGGCTGCACCCGGGAGTGCGTTTACTAAGCTAAGAATATTCATTTTGTGATTCCTCCTGACGACACAGAAAGCGAGAAAGGATATTCCTCTCCCGCTGTCTGTATAAATTTGTGTTTTGGGCTTAATTATGAGAAAAATTATTCAGCTTCTTCAGTTGTTTCTTCTGCTGTATCGTCTGCAGCATCTGCATCGTCCTCAGAAGTTTCTTCTTCTGCGTCTGCACCGATTGCAACATAGTCATCCGGAACTTCGATTCCGAGTTCTTTACAGATTTCCGGATTGTATTCTTTTGTGAACTGTGGTGCATACTCGATCGGCATTTTGGAAATATCTTCGCCGTCTACCAGAACTTTCAGAGCCATCTTACCGGTAGCAACACCGAGGTCATAATAGCTGATGGAAAGAGTGGCAACACCGCATCCCTCGCAGATACCTTCTTCACCGGCGATTACCGGAACTTTCTCCGGAAGGCAGATGTTGTTGATGATTTCTGTGTTGGATGCAACGGTGTTATCTGTTGGTAAGTAGATAACATCACTTTCTGTAGCAGCTGTTGTAGCTACGGAAGAAAGATCGTTGGAATCTGAGAATGCATAGTATTCACAGGTGTAACCCAATTTTTCAAGAGCTGCTTTTACTGTATCTACCTGATACTGGGAGTTTGCTTCTGCGGAGCAGTAAACAAGTCCGACATTTTTGGCATCCGGGAAGAGCTCGTTAAGCATTGCTGCCTGATCTTCAAGTGGAGCAAGGTCTGAGGTACCGGAAATATTATTTCCAACAGTTCCGTCAAAATCGTCAAGGTCAAGTGCTACACCGTATTCTGTAACAGAGGTTCCGAGAATCGGGATATCTGCAGTACCTGCTGCAGCTGCCTGAAGAGCAGGAGTTGCGTTTGCAAGAATCAGGTCTACATTATCGGAAACAAAGTCTGTGATGATAGTAGAACAGGTATTGGAATCACCCTGTGCGTTCTGCTCATCAAATGTCACTTTGTCGCCAAGTTCTTCTGTAATGGCATCTTTGAATCCCTGTGTTGCAGCATCCAGAGCCTCGTGCTGTACGAGCTGGCAGATACCGATGTTATAAGTTTTATCGTCGGCACCATCTGCTGCAAATACGCTGACACCACCCATGCCAACTACCATTGTTGCAGACAGAACGCCTGCTAAAATCTGCTTTTTCATATTTTAAGTCCTCCTGTATTGTTGATTCACGTTCGAATCGAATTAACTTTTTAAAGTATAACGCTTTAACGCGAAGAAGTCAAGAAGTAATAAAGAAAATGACTCAAAATCAACATAAACGGAATGAAAAAATAAATAAAGTGAATATATTTTGCGGATTCCTTTCTTATAAGTATACAAAAAAAATTAGGGTGTCAAATAAATAATGCGTTTTTGCTTGAATTTATTGACAATTCACAAAATGGAATGTATAGTAAAAGCACTTGCAAAGAGGCGTAACAGAAATTGTTGTGCCTCTTTTGTTCGGTAACAGGAGTAAGAGGAGAAATGGAGGAAAGAAAGATGAAAAAAGCATTGGCAATTGGACTTGCAGCAGCAATGGCAGTTACGATGACAGCACCTGTATATGCAAGTGACGACAGTGAAAGTGGTGCAGGCATTGCAAAAGAAGATTTAAAGATTGGTGCGATTTACATCGGTGATGAAAACGAAGGCTATACAGCTGCACATATGGCTGGTATTGATGAAATGGTAGAAAATCTTGGACTTGATGATTCACAGGTTATTGAGAAAACACTGATCGGTGAAGACGAAGGATGCTATGATGCAGCAGCAGACCTTGCAGATCAGGGATGTCAGATTATTTTTGCAAACAGCTTCGGTCATGAGACCTATATCCTTGAAGCAGCAGGAGAGTATCCGGACGTACAGTTCTGCCATGCAACAGGAACTCAGGCAGCAGCAAGCGGACTTTCCAATATGCACAACTATTTTACAAATATTTATGAAGCTCGTTATGTATCCGGTGTTGTTGCCGGTCTCAAACTGAATGAGATGATCAAAGACGGCACAATTACAGAAGATAACTGCAAGATGGGTTATGTTGGTGCATTCCCATATGCAGAGGTTATTTCCGGATATACTTCTTTCTATCTTGGTGCTAAGAGCGTATGCCCATCCGTAACTATGGAAGTTAAATACACAAACAGCTGGGCAAGCTTTGACCTCGAAAAAGAATGTGCAGATGCACTGATCTCTGACGGATGTGTCCTGATCAGCCAGCATGCAGATACTACAGGTGCTCCTACAGCTTGTGAAACAGCAGGTGTTCCTTGCGTTGGATATAACATCGACATGACATCCGTTGCTCCGAATGAAGCACTTACATCCGCATCTATGGACTGGGGTGTATATTACACATATGCAGTACAGTGCATGCTTGATGGAACAGCAATCGACACTGACTGGTGCAAAGGCTTCTCCGAGGGTGCTGACAAGATCACACCTCTCAATGAGAAAGTTGTAGCAGAAGGAACAGATGAAAAAGTAAAAGAAGTTGAAGATGCACTTGCAGATGGATCCCTTCATGTATTTGATACTTCTACATTTACTGTAGATGGCAAAGAACTTACTACCTATAAGAAAGACGGCAGTGATACAGAATACATTTCTGACGGATACTTCCATGAATCAGAATATGGTTCTGCACCGGCATTTGATATAGCAATCGACGGAATTACATCCATCACAGAATAAGACTTTTGAACAGGCGGAGCTGCTTGCCAGCAGCTCTGCTTTTTTACTTTGCACATCAAGGTGACGCGTATGCTGGTTTTTGTTATATGTGTAAAGGAAATCTCCGATTGGATATGGAGGTTTCTTTTGCACATATGACAATTTGTGATATGGAAATCAGGTCATAAAGGGATGACTTTATGACTGGGATAAAAGGAGGGAATGACAGTGGGAGAAACTTATGCACTTGAACTTAAAGATATTTCCAAGCGTTTTGGATCAGTCCAGGCGAATGATCATGTAAATCTCACGCTGAGAAAATCGGAGATTCTTGCAATCTTAGGTGAAAACGGAAGCGGCAAGACGACTCTGATGAATATGATTTACGGAATTTATTATCCGGATGAGGGACATATTTTTGTAAATGGTAAAGAAGTAACGATCCGTTCACCAAAAGATTCCTACGAACTGGGAATCGGTATGGTACATCAGCACTTTAAGCTTGTAGATGTGTTGACAGCAGCCGAGAATATCGTATTGGGACTGCCGGGTAAGGCAAGACTCAATATGAAAAAAATCACGGAAGATATTCAGAAACTGGTAAATAAATATGGTTTTGATCTGGATCTTTCAAAAAAAATATACGAGATGTCTGTTTCGGAAAAACAGACTGTAGAAATCGTAAAAATGTTGTACCGCGGTGCGAAAATACTGATTCTTGACGAGCCGACCGCGGTGCTGACACCGCAGGAAGCCGACCGTCTGTTTGATATTTTGCGAAATATGCGTGATGACGGATGTGCGATCATCATTATCACACATAAACTGCAGGAAGTGCTGGCTTTATCGGATCGTGTGGCGATTCTTCGAAAAGGACAGTACATTGATACTGTGGAGACCGCAAAAGCAAATGTGCAGAGCCTTTCCGAGATGATGGTAGGCGCTAAGGTCGATCTGAATATTGAGCGTCCGAAACCGGAAAATGTTAGGAAACGTCTGGTGATCGAGGGGCTGAACTGCAAAGATAAAGATGATGTAAAGACGCTGGATGATGTTGATCTTTCGGTCAATACAGGCGAGATTCTCGGTATTGCAGGTATTTCAGGAAGCGGACAGAAGGAACTTCTGGAAGCAATTGCCGGATTACAGGATGTGGAAAGTGGTTCAATCCGTCTGCTGGATGACAATGGCGGAAGTATGGAGCTTTCCAAAATGGATTCCATTTCTATTAATGAAGCGGGAATCAGTCTTGCGTTTGTCCCGGAAGACCGTATCGGTATGGGACTTGTCGGAGACATGGATATGACCGACAATATGATGCTTCGAAGCTACCGCAATGGAAAGGGACCTTTCCTGGAACGTAAAGGACCGAGAGAACTGGCCACAAGGATTAAAGATCAGCTCGAAGTTATGACTCCGAGTATTTCTGCTCCGGTTCGTCAGATGTCCGGTGGAAATGTGCAGAAAGTTCTGGTTGGCCGTGAGATCGCACAGAGCCCGAAGGTACTTCTTGTTGCATTCCCGACACGTGGTGTGGATATCAATACTTCTCATGTCATCTATCAGCTTCTCAATGAGCAGAAGAAAAAAGGTGTTGCTGTAGTCTGCGTAATCGAGGATCTGGATGTGGTACTCGAACTTTGCGACCGTATTGCCGTACTTTGTGGAGGCAGAATCAGCGGAGTGGTTGACGGAAGGACTGCAACAAAAGAGAGAATCGGTCTTCTCATGACGAAACATGAAAAAGGAGGGGCTGTCAATGAATAAAGAACCTTTCTTACAGGTAAGCAAAAGAAGAAATAAGGCCGGATGGCAGGAAAGACTTCTGATTCGCTTTATAGCACTGATTCTTGCACTGATTGTGTGTGGAGCAGTAATCGTAGCACTGGTCAAAATGAATCCAGTGGATGTATATAAGGCAATCTGGGACGGAGCAATGGGTTCCGAGCGCCGTATCTGGCAGACGATCCGTGATACGATGGTGCTTCTGTGTATCGCAATCGGTCTGGCACCGGCATTCAAAATGAAATTCTGGAATATCGGTGCAGAAGGTCAGATTCTGATTGGTGGAGCATGTTCTGCAGCAGTGATGATTTATGCAGGGGATAAAATGTCTCCGGTAGTGCTTCTGATCGTGATGTTTGTTGCAAGTGCGCTTGGTGGTATGATCTGGGGAATGATCCCGGCAGTGTTCAAAGCATACTGGAATACAAATGAAACTCTGTTTACCCTGATGCTGAACTATGTTGCCATGCAGGTTGTTACATACTGCATCGTTTTCTGGGAGAATCCCAAAGGTTCCAACACGGTTGGTATTATCAACCAGACAACCCAGGCCGGATGGCTTCCGGAGCTGTTTGGTCAGAAATATGGATGGAATGTACTTATTGTTCTGATCTTGACTGTCGGTATGTTTATCTATCTGAAATACTGCAAACAGGGTTATGAGATCGCAGTAGTCGGAGAGAGCGAAAACACTGCAAAATATGCAGGTATCCATGTAAAGAAAGTCATTATCCGTACTATGGCAATCTCCGGTGCAATCTGTGGTATTGCCGGATTTGTTATTGTCAGTGGTGCAAGTCATACAATTTCCACTGCGACAGCTGGCGGTCGTGGATTTACGGCAATCATTGTTGCATGGCTTTCCAAATTTAATACTTTTATTATGGTAGCTGTTTCTTTCGGTATTGTATTTATGAATCAGGGTGCGGTACAGATTGCAACACAGTATGGTTTGAATGAGAATGCATCCGATGTTATCCTCGGTATCATTCTGTTTTTCTTGATCGGTGCAGAATTCTTTATCAATTACAGAGTTAAGCGTGCGAAAAAATAGGAGGTAGATGCAATGAGTGTACTGATAATTTTTATTCAAAAAGCTATTGTCCAGGGCATCTGTATTCTGTATGGTGCGCTTGGGGAGATTATGACAGAAAAATCCGGCAACCTGAATCTTGGTATTCCGGGAATTATGTATATGGGCGGTATTGCCGGACTGATGGGAGCTTTTCTTTATGAAAAAGACAATCCGGATCCAAATGCTTTTATAGGTGTACTGATTTCTTTTGTATGCGCATTTGCATGCGCTATGATCGGAGGTCTGATCTACAGTATCCTGACGATCACGCTTCGTGTAAATCAGAATGTAACCGGTCTTGCACTGACCATCTTTGGTACAGGGTTTGGTAACTTCTTCGGTGGTTCAATTTCCAAACTTGCAGGTGGTGTCGGACAGATTTCCGTAAAAGTGACCGGAAGTGCCTATACAGCCAAAATTCCGGGACTTTCAAAGATTCCGGTGATCGGTGATATTTTATTTAATTATGGTTTTATGACATATCTTTGTGTGATTGCAGCGGTTGTACTGTCTTTCTTCTTATTTAAAACAAGAGCGGGACTGAACCTTCGTGCAATTGGGGAAAATCCGGGAACTGCGGATGCAGCAGGTATCAATGTTATCAAATATAAATATTTGTCTACGTGTATCGGCGCAGGTCTTGCAGGTCTTGGCGGACTCTATTTCGTAATGGAATATTCCGGTGGAACATGGACAGACAATGGATTCGGTGACCGCGGATGGCTTGCTGTTGCGCTGGTAATCTTTGCACTGTGGAAACCGTTGAATGCAATCTGGGGTGCATTCCTTTTCGGAGCACTTTATATTCTGTATCTGTATATCCCGGGACTGGGACGAAGCATGCAGGAAGTATTCAAGGCACTGCCGTATGTGGTAACGATCATTGTACTTGTGTTTACAAGTTTCCGAAAGAAGAAGGAACATCAGCCGCCGGCGGCATTGGGATTACCGTATTTCAGAGAGGAACGATAAGGATAAAGGATTCCCGGTAACGTGGGATAATTATTGAGAAAACTTCGGTGGGATTTTCGATGAAGGTTTCTCCGGATACGACTCAGTTCAGAACTTCTGAGATTCCATGATGTACAGAACTTTGCTAAAAACGATACGGAAAATGCTGAACTCGCTGACGCTCAGACAGCAGCATTTTCTGTATCAACGCAAAAACCTGTACGATCAGGAATCTTCGCGAAGTTCTTCAGGCGAGATCGTACCGGAGAACCTTCACGAAAATCTTCAGCCGGAGTTTTTTATTTCCGCCCTTTACCGTACTTTATCTGAGATAGCGGCGCTGCCGCGGGTGAAGTCGGGAGCCGCGGGGCGCCCCCGGTGGGCACCATTGCAATATAAAATGGAAGATGAACGACAGAAATATGCAGAAAGGGAGTAGCTGGCTATAAACATATCGGATTCAGAAACATCTGCAAGAGTCCTTAGAAATACTTGGGTGCATACTGGATGCGTTATGGAGAAAAAGCACATTGTTTGAGCCGATAGGCGAGTTTTGTGCTTTTTCTTCATGGTTTTAGCAGACAGGATATAGCCTTAGTATTTCTGGGCGATGAAGCCGTTTCTGAGTCCGATATGTTTAACAGCCAGCCGTCCTTCCGTCACATTTCACACTATATTTTCCAATTTTATATTGCATTCTTATAAAGTTAGATATATAATACAGTCATGTAAAAGAAAATTCTTCGGGGCAGGGTGACTGAATACAAATCAGAATTCCCTACCGGCGGTAAAGTCCGCGACCCGCGTAAGGCGGCTGATCCGGTGACTGATCATAAGTCAGAATTCCGGAACCGACAGTAAAGTCTGGATGAGAGAAGAACACGAATAATTCATACGTGCTCAATACCCCGGGAAGAAGTCTCCGGGGATTTTTTATGCATGAGAAAGCCAACCAACAGAACCTTTCTAAGGCATAACGTAGAATTTTCTTTTAAAAAAAGAACAATTCAAAGGAGAGACAAGTATGAGTGAACAGGTTTTAAGAAATGGAAACGTAATGGAAAGAAGCCGCACCAGAACGATCACACAGATCGCAATGCTGGGCGCGCTGGCAGGAGTATTAATGAATATTGAGTTTCCGATCCCGTTCCTGGCACCATCTTTTTACCAGTTGGATTTCTCAGAGATTCCGGTACTGGTTGGGACATTTGCCATGGGACCTGTAGCAGGTATTCTGATTGAAGTTGTAAAGGTTCTGGTACACCTTGTAACAATGGGGACAGTAACAGCAGGAGTTGGTGATTTTGCAAACTTCATTTTCGGATGTGCATTTGTGGTACCGGCAGGACTGATCTACAGACTGCATCACACAAAGAGTCGTAAACATGCTGTACTCGGAATGGCAGCAGGAACGCTCCTTACAACAGCCGCAGCCTGCCTGATGAATGCCTTTGTACTTCTTCCGGCATATGGCAAAGCATTTGGAATGCCGATCGAAGCATTTATTGAAATGGGAGCTGCAGTCAATTCTTCCGTACACAGCCTTCTTGGATTTGTGGTACTGATCATCGTTCCGTTTAACTTATTTAAATACACCCTCACTTCCGTAATCGTATTCTTTATTTATAAGAGAATCCGTGTTATCCTTAAAGGAGACTGATCATGTCAGCCTGCAGACCGTATCTTTATATGGCTGCAGGCTGTTTTAAAAAGATGTATGGTATACTTCATGCAGAAAAGAGGAAACCTTATGGGAAAGATTCATAATGTGGAAAAAATGACCGACAATCGTTTTGTCAATCTGTATCATGTAGATGCTACCAGCGTACACAACACTCCGGTATCCTATTATGTGGCATCCAGGGCAAATGATGTACCTTCATTGAAACTTAAGACCGGGCGTAATGATCCGGACGGTGTAATTATCTACAGCATTTACGGAGAAAAAAGAGACAAAGTCGTTCTGGTGCGCCAGTATCGCTACACACTCGGGGACTACATCTATGAATTCCCGGCAGGGCTTGTCGAGTCGAACGAAGATTTTCATGAGGGGGCTGTCCGTGAGATGTATGAAGAAACCGGACTGAAATTCGAACCTCTGAAAGTCAATCCGGCATTTGAAAAACCATACTTTACAACGGTTGGTATGACTGACGAATCATGCGCGACAGTTTATGGATATGCAAGCGGTGAGATCAGCAAGGAAGCACAGGAAGATACAGAAGAAATTGAAGTCGTCCTGGCAGACCGCAATGAAGTAAAACGAATCCTCAAAGAAGAGCGAGTGGCAATCATGTGTGCATATATGCTGATGCATTTTCTCAAAGATGAAGAACCATTTGCATTCCTCGAAGACTGAGGCCAGACTGCATATTATACCGGTGAAAATTTCGGATTGCAGTCGAAATATACTGATGCCTAAAAGGTATAAAAAAACATCATAAAAACTATAAAATTACAAAAAGAGCGGGTTGACAAAAACTCAATGACCATGTTATATTTTGTTTGGTTGTAGTGTGTAACTCGATTTAGGAGGCATTAACTATACATAACAAGGAGTGTTTATGTATATTAGTGTCTTTTTTTGTACAAAAACCGGTTAAAAAGCGCTTTTATATGTACTCACTTCTGGAAAAATATACAGAAGGAGAGTCTCAAATGAAAGACAAGATTTTTAGTGTTTTACAGCGAGTAGGAAGAAGCTTTATGCTCCCGATCGCGATCCTTCCGGTAGCCGGACTTCTTCTTGGTATCGGAAGTTCTTTCACAAATGCAACGACGATCGAGACATACGGACTGACAAAGATCCTGGGCGACGGAACGCTGCTTCATTCCCTGCTTGTGATCATGAACAGTGTAGGAAGTGCAGTATTTAATAACCTTCCGCTGATCTTTGCAGTTGGTGTTGCCATTGGTATGGCACAAAAAGAAAAAGAAGTTGCAGCTTTGTCCTCAGTAATTGCATTTTTTGTAATGAATACAGCAATCAATGCGATGCTGACGATCACAGGACAGATCCTTGATAATGGCGAGATCGCAGAAAACGTTCTGGAAGGAACGATTACTTCTGTCTGCGGTATTCAGTCCTTACAGATGGGTGTGTTTGGCGGTATTATCGTAGGTCTGGGAGTTGCAGCCCTGCATAACAGATTCTACAAGATACAGCTTCCGAATGCGCTGTCATTCTTTGGAGGAACCCGTTTCGTACCGATCATTTCCACGATCGTGTATATGTTTGTCGGAATCCTTCTTTACTTTGTATGGCCGGTAGTTCAGACCGGAATTTACGCTCTGGGCGGTCTGGTAACAGGCTCCGGCTATGTGGGAACACTGATTTTTGGTCTGATCAAACGTGCACTGATTCCGTTCGGTCTGCACCACGTATTCTATATGCCATTCTGGCAGACAGCCGTTGGCGGTACGATGGAAGTAGCAGGACAGATGGTACAGGGCGGTCAGAATATTTTCTTTGCGCAGCTTGCTGACTCTGCAAATATTGCACATTTCAGCGCAGATGCGACAAGATACTTCTCCGGAGAGTTTATTTTTATGATCTTCGGTCTTCCGGGTGCGGCACTTGCTATGTATCAGTGTGCAAAACCTGAGAAGAAAAAAGCAGCAGGCGGTCTTCTTCTGTCTGCAGCACTTGCATGTATGGCAACCGGAATTACCGAGCCGCTGGAATTTTCCTTCCTTTTCGTGGCTCCGGCACTGTTTGCTGTTCAGGTTGTTCTGGCAGGTACGGCATACATGATCGCACATATGCTGAATATTGCCGTAGGACTGACTTTCTCCGGCGGTCTCCTCGACTTCTTCCTGTTTGGTATTCTTCAGGGAAATGCAAAGACAAGCTGGATAAGAGTTATCCCGGTTGGTATTATTTATTTCTTCTTATATTATTTCATTTTCAAATTCATGATCAAAAAGTTCAATTTCAAAACTCCTGGTCGTGAAGATGATGATGTAGAAATCAAGCTTTATACAAAGGCTGATGTAAATGCCCGCAGAGAAGCACAGAACGGCGAGGGCGGAGAGATGCTTTCAGATCCTGTCAGCGAGGCAATCACACGAGGCCTTGGCGGTAAGAAAAACATCAACGATGTAGACTGCTGTGCAACACGTCTTCGCTGCACAGTGAAGGATGCATCTTTGGTAAATGATGGTATCTTAAAGGCAACAGGTGCATCCGGCGTCGTACACAAGGGACTTGGTGTGCAGGTCATTTACGGACCGAATGTAACTGTGATCAAATCAAATCTTGAAGACTATCTGGAAACAGCACCGGACACTCTGGAAACACCGGCAGAAACTTCTGAGACAGTACCGGAAAGTGAACAGAAGGAAGAAGCTGCGCGCAAAGTCGTTGACCGCATTGTGATCTCAAGCCCGATCACAGGTGTGGCAGCAGATCTTGCAACTGCACCGGATGAGGCTTTTGCCCAGAAAATGATGGGTGACGGCGCAGTGGTTACACCGGAAGATCCGTATGTACGCGCTCCGGAAGATGGAGAAGTTGCCTTTGTCTTTGATACCAGACATGCAATTGGATTTGTAACAGAATCCGGAATCAGTCTGCTGATTCATGTTGGAATTGATACTGTTAAATTAAATGGTGAGGGATTTGAGGCACTGGTAGAAAGTGGTCAGGAAGTGAAGAAGGGAGATCCGATGCTGAAACTGGATCTCGACTATCTGAGCAAAAATGCACCTTCTATTGTTTCTCCTGTTCTTTGTACAGAACTGGAGGATAACCAGAGAATCCATCTGTTGAATGAGGGTCAGGTCAAAGCCGGAGAGCCACTTTTCGAGATCGAGGTTCTTCAGTAAGAACCGCCCGGATGGGGAAAAGATACGGATGTTGTACAGGATAGCAAAGATTTTAAATCACAATTCCTTTATGGGAATTTCGGACGAAAATAATCAGGAATGTCTGGTTATGGGAAAAGGTGTGGCTTTTGGCAAAAAGGTCGGACAGACCGTGTCGGCTGCCGCAGAAGCAAAGGTTTATTCTCTGAAGGAGATGACGGAGAGAGGTGACGCCAAGGATATCATCAAATCCGTTTCGCCGCTCTGTCTCGAGCTTGCGAATGAAGTGTTGAGTCGGGCAGAAAAAGAATTCGAAAAAGTAGACCGCACGATACTTTTTACCATGGCAGATCACCTTGATTTTGCAATCCGCCGTGTGCAGAATGGTGAGCAGATCAGCAATCCTCTGACAGATGACATCCGTGTCATGTTTTATAAAGAATATAAGGTGGCATCCTGTATCCGGGAGCTTCTTAAGGAAAAACTGCAGATAGAGATCGATGACCATGAGATCGGATATATTGCACTTCATGTACATGCCGCAGTTGTAGACGAAAATGTCTCGCAGGCAATGGAGATTGCAAGGACTGTCCGTGAATGTATTTCTCTGGTCGAGAAGGAAACAGGAAATTCCATCGATGTCATGTCTCTCGGCTATAATCGTCTGATGAACCATGTACGATACATGGTTGCAAGAGCGATTCATGGCGAGAAACTCAAAATGAATCTGAATGAATATATGTCTGTGAAGTTTCCGGGACCGTATATGGCAGCAGAACGTATCTGTCGTCAGATGGAAAAAAGTCTGAAACTTCCGGTACCGGATATAGAGATCGGATACCTCGCCATGCATCTTGAGAGAATGCTTGAGACCAATGTGAATGAGTAAAAATAAAATATAATATAAAAGGAGATAAAATTATGAAAACATTCGAGTACACAATCAAAGACGAACTGGGAATCCACGCAAGACCGGCAGGACTTCTTGTAAAAGAAGCCAAAAAATTCGAGTCTGAATGCACCATCACAAAAGATGGAAAAACTAAGAAACTGACACAGCTTATGATGCTGATGTCCCTTGGTGTAAAACAGGGTGATACTGTAACAGTATCAGCAGACGGCGCTGATGAAGATGCAGCAGTTGCATCACTGAAGGAATTCTTTGAAAACAACTTATAATTCACCGGAATACTCATATTTACTTTATTTGCAGATGTGAATTCAGGGAGGAAATAAGAAATGCAGTGTTTTCAGGGAAAATCTGTATATAAGGGAATCGCAATGGGACCGGTTGTGGTTCTTAAGAAAAATGATTATCAGGTAAAACGTACCAGAATCGAAGATGCAGAGGCAGAGGCAGCCCGTGTGGACGTGGCACTGAAAGCTTCTCAGGAGCAGCTTCAGAAACTCTACGACAAAGCGGTCAAAGAAGTCGGAGAAGCCAGTGCGGCAATCTTCGAAGTACATCAGATGATGCTGGAGGATGAGGACTATCTGGAAGCAATCCAGAATATGATCCGCACCGAACAGGTCAATGCCGAGTATGCGGTTGCAGTTACCGGCGACAATTTTGCAGAAATGTTTGCTTCCATGGATGATGATTATATGAAAGCACGTTCCGCGGACATTAAGGACATTTCCGAGCGTCTTGTCCGCAACTTAAGTGGTCAGGGAGATGTGGATTTAAGCTCGATCGAACCGTCTGTGATCGTTGCAGATGATTTAAGCCCGAGTGAGACTGTACAGATGGATAAGGACAAGATCCTTGCATTTGTAACAGTTCATGGTTCTACAAACTCTCATACCGCAATCCTTGCACGTATGATGAACATTCCGGCACTGATCGGTGTGAAGATGGATCTCGAAGAACTTCAGACCGGAATGACTGCTGTTGTAGATGGTTTTGGGGGAAAAGTGACTTTTGAGCCGGATGAAGAACTCAAAGCACAGACTGAAGCCAGAATGCAGGAAGAAGAAGAAAAACTGAAACTTCTTCAGGAACTCAAAGGCAAAGAAAGCATTACTCCGGATGGCCGTAAGATTAATATCTATGCAAATATCGGAAGTGTTGGCGATATCGGTTATGTAATGGAAAACGATGCCGGCGGAATCGGACTGTTCCGAAGTGAATTCCTGTATCTCGGAAGAAATGATTTCCCGACAGAGGAAGAACAGTTCCAGGCATACAAGCAGGCAGTGCAGATGATGGCAGGAAAGAAAGTTATCATCCGTACACTGGATATTGGAGCTGACAAGCAGGTAGATTATTTTAACCTCGGAAATGAAGACAACCCTGCAATGGGTTACCGTGCGATCCGTATCTGTCTGAAACAGCCGGAGATTTTTAAGACACAGCTTCGTGCACTTCTCCGTGCCGCTGTATATGGAAATCTTTCTATCATGTATCCGATGATCACTTCTACAGAAGAAGTAAAACGTATCTACGAGATCGTTGCAGAAGTGGAAGAAGAACTGAAAGCACAGGAAATTCAGTATAAGATTCCGGAACAGGGAATCATGATCGAAACTCCGGCAGCAGCGATCATCAGTGACAGACTTGCAGAGATGGTTGATTTCTTCAGTATCGGAACCAACGATCTGACACAGTATACTCTGGCGATCGACCGTCAGAATGAAAAACTCGACGAGTTTTATAACCCGCATCATGAGGCACTTCTCCGCATGATCCAGATGGTTGTGGACAATGCGCATAAGTGTGGCAAATGGGCAGGTATCTGTGGAGAACTCGGTGCAGATCCGACTCTGACAGAGCAGTTTGTACGCATGGGACTGGATGAGCTTTCCGTAGCACCGTCCATGGTTCTGAAGCTTCGTAAGATCGTAAGAGAGATGAAAGTGGAAGAATAAGAATATAGTGGATAAATAATATCTGTCCGATATGAAAGTGTGTATAAGCATTCTTGTGTCGGGCAGATTTTTTTGAAAAACAGTAAAATGAAAACCGTTTTCATATTGACACGAAATCAGAATGTGCTATAATATGAAAACGGTTTTCAATTTGTATAAAGTATAAAATGTAGATTTATTTGCCGGAAACTCCGGTGGAAGGAAGATATTATGGGAACGAAAGCGCCTTATCAGACAAAGCAGATGAAACAGATCCTGTCCTATCTGCAGACCGTAGAAGGGACACATGTAACGGTTGCAGATGTCTGTTGCTTTTTTAAAGGGCAGGGGATTACGATTGGGACAACGACTGTCTACCGCAACCTTGAAAAGATGGTAGAGCAGGGGATGGTTGCGAAGTACAACGTAGATGGAACGAGCAGTGCCTGTTTTGAATATCTCGGGGCAGAGGAACATTGCCACAAGACCTCCTGTTTTCACTGCAAATGTGAAAAATGTGGAAAACTGATTCATCTTCACTGCGAGGATGTGGTTAAACTGGAGCAGCATCTGATGGACAGCCACGGATTTCGGATGGATCCGTGCAGGACTGTTTTTTATGGTATCTGTGAAGAGTGCAGAAGTGTGGAAGATGAAGCATCAGAGACTGTACATATGAAAGCACGATAATGTGACAGAATGGTATGTAGATAGATTTGTACCTGCTGATTCGATTCAGCAGAAGTGTCTTTACTTTATAGGAAATTACTCCGTAATGTTCCAATAAAGTAAAAAATAGAAGAAAGAGAGCAGAAAATGAAAAAATGGATCATGGGTTCGCTGGCAATTCTGCTGGGCGTGATGAGCATCAGTATTCCTTTTGCCGGAATACACACAGCGGAAGCAAAGACGACAGAAGAAACAGACAAAAAACTGAACATTGTAACAACCATTTTTCCGGAGTATGACTGGACAAGAGTCATTTTGGGTGACCGGGCAGATGACGTGAACCTGACTATGCTCCTTGATAACGGTACGGATCTCCACAGCTTTCAGCCGGCAGTCAAGGATATTATGAAGGTTTCAAGCTGTGACCTTCTGATCTATGTAGGCGGTGAATCTGACCAGTGGATCGAGGATGCTCTGGAATCCGCGCAGAACAAAGATATGAAGACCATCAATCTGATGGAAGTCCTTGGTGATTCGATCAAAGAAGAGGAAACAGTTGAGGGCATGCAGGAAAGTGATCACGACCACGACCATGATCATGAAGATGAGGAAGAAAAGGAATATGACGAGCATGTCTGGACGTCTATGAGAAATGCCGAAGTGATCTGCGATGCGATTGCGGAAACTCTTGAAGAAATGGATCCGGAGAATAAAGAAATCTATCAGTCCAACGCAGAAACTTACAAAGAAAAACTTTCTGCGCTGGACGAAGAATATCAGGAAAAAGTCGACAGTGCGAAGCAGAAAACACTGATCTTTGCGGATCGTTTTCCATTCCGCTATCTGGTAGATGATTATGGTATGGAGTATTATGCAGCATTTTCCGGATGTTCCGCAGAATCTGAGGCAAGCTTTAAGACAGTTACTTTTCTTGCAGGAAAAGTGGATGAACTTGGAGTTAAGAGTGTGCTGACGATGGAAAAATCCGATGACCGGATTGCACAGACTGTTATTGAGAATACCAAAGCAAAAGATCAGAAGATCTTACAGCTTAATTCCATGCAGTCGATCACATCAGAAGAAATTGCAGATGGAGCAACGTATCTTTCCGTGATGGAAGACAATCTGGGAACTCTGAAGAAGGCACTGAACTAAGAGAATGATCGGACAGGGGACAAAAATCTGTCCGTTTGAAATAACAAACTGTCTATGACAGGAGGGACAAGAATGGCACAGCTTACATGCAAAAATCTTACACTGGGATATGACAACCGGGCAATTCAGGAAGATTTGAATTTCTCCATTGATGCAGGTGATTACCTCTGCATCGTCGGTGAAAACGGTTCCGGTAAGTCTACTTTGATGAAAACATTACTTCATTTGCAGCCGCCGATCAGCGGAAGCATTGAGATTGGTGATGGATTAAAGAAAAACGAGATCGGTTATCTGCCGCAGCAGACACTGGTACAGAGAGACTTTCCGGCATCTGTCCGTGAAATCGTGCTTTCCGGGTGTCAGAGCCGGTGCGGATGGCGTCCTTTCTATAATAAAGAAGAAAAAATGGTCGCACAGAAAGCAATGGAAAAAATGATGATTCAGGATCTTGCAGATCATTGTTACCGTGAGCTTTCTGGCGGACAGCAGCAGAGAGTTCTTCTTGCAAGAGCGCTTTGTGCTGCACAGAAAATCCTGCTTCTCGATGAGCCGGTGTCCGGTCTGGATCCACGTGTGACCGCAGAAATGTATCAGTTGATCAAAGACCTGAATAAAAAAGACGGAATTACGATCATCATGATCTCACATGATATTGCAGCGGCAGTTAAATATGCGACACATATTCTTCATATCGGAGAACACTGCTTCTTCGGAACGAAGAAACAGTATCTGCAGAGCAGTCTGGGCAAAGCATTTACCGGACAGGAAGGAGAGGACGAGTAAGATGTTTGAAACACTTCATATGTATTTTCAGTATCCGTTCGTTCGGTATGCACTGATCGTCGGTGTTCTGATCGCGCTCTGTTCCTCGCTTCTTGGTGTGACGCTGGTACTGAAACGATTTTCCTTTATCGGTGACGGACTTTCTCATGTGGCATTTGGTGCGATGGCGATTGCATCTGTCTTAAATATTACAAACAATATGCTGTTTATTCTTCCGGTGACGGTAGTATGTGCGATTTTTCTTCTTCGTGCCGGACAGAATACCAGGATCAAAGGTGATGCGGCAATCGCGATGATTTCCGTCGGAGCGCTTGCAATCGGTTATCTTCTGATGAACCTTTTTTCGACAAGCCCAAATATCTCAGGGGATGTCTGCAGTACGCTGTTTGGTTCGACTTCTATTCTGACCCTGACAAAAGGCGAAGTATGGCTGTGTGCGATTCTTTCCATCGTGGTTGTAGCGATTTTTATTCTGTTTTACAATAAGATTTTCGCAGTGACATTTGATGAGAATTTTGCGAGAGCAACGGGGACGAGAGCCAATGCATACAATCTGCTGATCGCGGTTGTGATCGCAGTGATCATTGTACTTGCAATGAATCTGGTCGGTTCGCTTCTGATTTCAGCGCTTGTGATCTTTCCGGCGCTGTCCGCAATGAGACTTTTTAAATCCTTCCGCTCCGTTACGGTCAGTGCGGCAGTGATGTCCGTACTTAGCGCAACAGCGGGAATTCTGATTTCCATTCTTGCCGGAACACCGGTTGGCTCTACGATCGTAGCAGTGGACATTGCCGTATTTCTTGTTTCCTATGGAATCGGAAGAATTATGGGAAGGTAGAAGAAAGGATAATCCGAGAATTTTATCGGGGATATGAAAATTCTGAAATTAAAATATCTCAGCCAGGGTTCAGACTCCGACTGAGATTATATTTTGTAAATATTGATTTACAGCAGGAATTCCTGTGGAGATCAGATCTCTACAAGAATTCCTTTTTCTTTGTCATAGCGGCAGTATTTGCCATTGCCGGAAATAAACGGCTGATATGTATCGGTACGTATATCTTTGACATAAACGATACCGGTTGCGATCATCTCAACAAGAGAGAAACGTTTGCTCAGGCTGGAGATCCAGGCATAAGTTTTTTCACTGTCGGAATCAGCGGCAATCAGGCTGTAGCCGCCGTCGCACGCCTTCAGTGAGAAGTAGATTTTCTCCGGTTTTACCACTTCTTTAAAAACCTGGCTGGTGATGTAGGAAGAGAAATTCTCTTTTACAAATTTCTGGAAGGTTTTTGCGGTATAAACTTTTCCGGATACTTCATCTGTGATCCGGTCACCGCGCTCCAGGCGATTTTTGATCAGTGTCAGAACCTCAATAGTCCAGTTGATAAAGGAGATACTGCTGTAGGTCATGCTTTCCTGAAGCTGATCAATCAGCTTCTTTGTCAGGACGTTTGATTTCGCTGCTTCGTTAAAAAGTTCTTCGTTCATAATGTTCCCTCCATAAAAATTTATGTGGTAATTGATAATTTTTATTATAAAAGGTCGTTGTGCAAAAAGCAATGAAAAAGCCGTAAAAGAGGATGAAAATTATATAAAATATATATGCAGATTTTGAAGCTGCAGATACTAAAAAGCTGTGGATTTTTGTAGTCAAATAGAGTATGCAGCGACAGGCAGGACGAGGTTGAGAAAAGAAGATAAATCGGCTATAATGAACATAAGTGTGAAAATGAGAAATGAACTGCAAATTAATTGTGGATCAGTTGCAGGAAGCAATAATTGTATACTGGCAGGATGGGTACAGAATGAAGAAAAAAGGAAAAAAGCAGACTTTCTTCTTGCGTGCGGCAATGATGGTACTGACGACCATTTTGATCGTATTGTTTTTTGCGATTATGTCCATGGTAGGCAAGATTCAGGGAACTGCGCGAGTTGTAAATTATGCGGGGCTGGTGCGCGGTGGCACGCAGCAAATGGTAAAATTTGAAATTTCAGGGACACCGCAGGACAAAATGTATCAGAAGATTTCTTCTTATATAGAAGGACTTCGAAATGGCAGTGATGAGCTTAATTTTATCCGTCTGGATGATCAGAAGTTTCAGAGCAAAATGGACGAACTGGCAGGATATTTTGAAGAGCTTCGGGATGAGATACTTCTTGTCCGTGAAAAGGGATACGAAAATACAGATATTATCGAAAAAAGTGAGCGTTTTTTTCAGATTTGTGATGAGGCAGTCGGGCTTTCTGAGGAATATTCACAGCGTAAGGCAACGGCGCTGGATTACCTCGAAAAAGTTGTTATAGTGGATATCCTCGGGCTGGTGCTGATCATCGGTGCAGAACTTATCAAAGCGGTCCGTTTTGCTGCCCAGAATAAAGTCTTACAGAAAAAGGTATACTTCGACGAGGCGACCGGACTTCCGAACAAAAACAAATGTGAGGAGATCCTCAACGATCCAAATCCGATTCCGGATGGAGAACAGGTTGCCATGTGTGTATTTGACATGAATAATCTCCGAACGATCAACAATACACTTGGTCATGATAAGGGAGACGAGTACATCTGTTCATTTGCGATACAGCTCCGAAAGGCAGTTCCGGATGAATTTTTTGCAGGACGTGACGGCGGTGATGAATTTATTGCTGTCTTGAAGGGACTGGATCATGCAGGAGTGCGTGAGTGTCTTAAGAAGATCCGCGAGCAGTCGGCTGAGTATTCCAGACAGCATCCGGAGATGCCAATCAGCTATGCGGCGGGATACGCGCTTTCCAGTGATTTTGAGGGAAGCACGATGCGGGAGCTGTTTCGCTTTGCCGACAAAAATATGTACATCGACAAGAACCGTGCCAAGATAGAAGAGGCGGCTGAGAAACAAAAGATGAATATCCGTATTCTTGAGGAAATCACAGAGAAGGGATATCAGTTTTCTGACTGTATTTACTGTGACGCGCTTTTGGATCAGTATTATGTGCTGAGAGCAAGTTCGCACTTTTTCCTTGCAGAGGATGGAAGTTATTCAGGTGCGGTTGAGCAGATCATTCAGGAACTGGGGACAGATGAGAACCGTAAGACAATGCGGATGGAACTTCAGACTGCATATCTGGCAGAACATCTGAAGGAAGACGAGAAAATTGAACTGCTGTATCAGTATGAAAAAGACAAAAATATTCGACGGGGAAGAATGACAGTACTACCCGGTAACAGAACTGAGGACGGCAGACTGCATCATTTTATTCTGGGATTTGAGCCATTTCAGACAAAGAATGAGAACTCTGCGGTTGAGAAAATGCGCCTGAACCGTTATTATGAACAGCTGAAGCAATCTATTGTTGAGAACGGTAACTATGCGGAGGCACTTTTGCAGACGGCGAATGCGGTTTATACGGTTGATCTGACAAATGACCGTCTGGAAAGTGTTTATTATAATACATCGGCGAAAGAATTTGACAATGATGTGCAGACTCCATGCTCTTACAGTGATTACTGCAGCGGACGAAGCCGGTACGTTACGGAAGATACGCTGGAGAATTACAGAATCGTGGATTCTTCGTTTAAAATCCTGAAGCGTTTTGCGACCGGATCGAGACAGATTACGGTGGAATACTGTGAGACAGGGAAAAACGGTCATCCGATATGGTTACAAAAGACTGTCCTGATGTCCAGAGATACCGTATACGATGCGAAGACAGATAAAGAAAGTAAGGTTGTGCATGGAATCATCCTGTTCAAAAATACTTCAGATTTCCACGAGAAGGAGCAGCAGGAAAAAGAGCGTCTGCAGATAGCGTTTGAAGAAGCAGATGCTGAAAACAAAGCAAAAACGGAATTTATGAACCGTATGAGTCATGATATCCGCACTCCGATCAATGGTATCATGGGTATGGTGGATATCATCCGCAAAAACCGCAATGACTGGGAAAAGGTTGATGACAGCCTCGAAAAGATCCGGCTTTCGACGAAACATCTGTTGGAACTGGTAAGCGATGTACTGGATATGAGCAAGCTGGAAGCCGGTATGTTTGAAATTGAAGAAGATACTTTTGATATGAGTGAACTGATGGATGAGGTTGCTGCACTGGTAGATGCACAGCTGATTGAATCGGGAATCACACATCACAAATACAGAAAAAACATTCAACATACCGCACTGTGTGGAAGCTCCCTGCAGCTGCGTCGTATTATGCTGAATCTTCTGAGCAATGCGATCAAATACAACAAACCAAATGGAAGGATTGATACGTATGCCGAGGAGCTTTCCTGTGACGGCACGACTGTATGGTATGAATTCAAGCTTGTGGATACCGGAATCGGAATGAGTGAAGAGTTTGTCAGAGATCATCTTTTCCAGCCATTTACACAGGAAAAAAATGATGCGCGCACCCTCTATAAGGGAAGCGGGCTTGGGATGTCGATCGTCAAAGCATTGCTTGAAAAAATGGGTGGATGTATTGACGTCGAAAGTGTTCCCGGTGAGGGAAGTACCTTTACATTCCGCCTGCCGTTTAGGGTAAATGATGTACTGATACAGAAAGAAGAAAGAAACGAATCATCAGAAAAACCGCTGGCAGGTATGCATTTCCTTCTGGCAGAAGATAATGAGATCAACATGGAGATTGCAGAGTTTTATCTGACAGACCTCGGTGCGACTGTCAGCAAAGCATGGAACGGAAAAGAAGCGCTTGAATTATTTGAAGCGTCAGAACCAGAAAGCTATGATGTCATTCTGATGGATGTGATGATGCCGGAGATGGATGGTCATGAGGCAACACAGCGGATACGCGCATTGAAACGTCCGGATACACAGACTGTCCGGATCGTGGCGATGACAGCCCAGACATCAGAGGACAGCATTCACAAGTGCCTGGATGCGGGAATGGACGGACATATTGCAAAGCCGATCAATGAAGAAAAGATTTTATCAGCACTGCATAAAAATATAGAAACTGAATAAAATACACAACTTTATTATTTTTCTGTGGTTTTACAATCAAAAGTGCAGATATTAGGATAAAATGAATTCATCGGACTATTGTGTGGAGAAACATACATCTGTCTGAAATTAAACAATATCAGGGAACTATTTATGGATAAAAAGAAAGATAAAAAAATTATAAGAATCAGAGCCGGGTTTGTTTTTCTGGTTACCCTGCTTCTGATGCTTGGCTGTACGTTTCTGGTAAATCAGAATCAGCAAAAAAGGGAGAAACTAAAGGCTGTATATACGGCTGAATCCACAATAAGCAGGATTGAAGTTCAGCTGAACCGTTATCTTGCGGAATCAGATCTGGTCAAAAAGAGTATAGAAGAAGGTCTGACGATAAGTGATAAACAGTTTGCGACATTATCCAGGCTGATGCAGGATGAAGATAATATCATAAAAGTCCATGAAATTGCAAAAGACGGAATCGTTTCGCAGATATATCCTATGGAGGGAAATGAGGATGTGATCGGGCTGAACTTGATTGAAAATCCGGAAAGAAAAACGGAAGCGCGTCTGGCAAGAGACAGCGGAGAATATACGATTGCCGGTCCGTTTGAACTGGTGCAGGGAGGAAACGGTGTGCTGCTTTTTGACCCGGTATACAGAACGGATGACAAAGGCTGTAAGAAGTTCTGGGGATTTTCTATTCTTGTTATAGACTGGCAGAAATTTATCAAAAAAATGGAGCTGGATCAACTGGAAAATGCCGGATATCACTATCAGATATGGAAAAAAGGAACGGACGATGAAAAAATCGTAATTGTGCAGTGTGACAATTTACAGGAAACAGACACATTGGAGGTTGCATGTACAGTTCCGAATGATACCTGGTATTTTGAGATCGTACCAGAAAACGGATGGGTGACAATGACTCAGAAACTCTGGGGACTGTTCATTTCGGTGCTGACAGCTTTCATTGTAATGATCATATATCTGCAATTCAAAATGAGACGCTACAGAGATGCGCTTCATGAAAAAGAACTGGAAAAAGCTGTTCTCGAAGCAAAAAATGCGAACGAGGCAAAGACACGGTTCCTTTTTAATATGAGCCATGATATCCGCACTCCGATGAATGCAATCATTGGCTTTTCGGAGCTTCTGGAAAAACATATAGATGAAAAGGACAAAGCAATTGCTTATCTTGGCAAGATCAAAAGTTCGAGCAATTTCCTTCTGTCACTGATCAACTATGTGCTGGAGATGGCACGGATCGAAAGTGGCAAACTGGCTCTGAAAAAAGAAGTCGGATGTGTGACGGAGCTGATAGAATCTCTGACAGATGTTTTTGAGCCGGGAGTGAAAAAGAAGTTCATTACATATTCATGTGAAACAGATATACAACATAAATATGTGATTGGTGATGAGACAAAAGTCCGGGAGATTTTTATCAATATCATCGGAAATTCTGTGAAATATACTTCGGAAGGCGGAAAGATCTCCGTAAGTGTTAAAGAAGAACCATTTGAAAAAGAAAATTATATAGCTTACAGGATTATTGTAGAGGACAATGGCATCGGCATGAGTAAAGAATATCTTCCTCATATTTTTGAAGAGTTTTCACGTGAGCATACAAGCACAGAAAGCAAAGTGACAGGTACCGGTCTCGGACTGCCAATTGTAAAATCTTTGATCGATATGATGGGAGGTACGATTGAAGTTGAAAGTCAGCTTGGATGCGGAACAAAGATGAACGTTGTTCTGCCATTTGAGCTTGCTTCAGAGAAACAGATCCTGGAAGAGAAGCAAAAAGAAAAAGAGAAGATTTCAGACAGTATTCTGGGAAAAAGAGTGCTGCTTGCCGAGGATAATGAGCTGAATGCCGAAATAGCAATGACAGTTCTGAAAGAAAATGGTCTGAAAGCAGAACGCGCTGCGAATGGAAAACAATGTATAGAAATGCTGAAAAAGATGCCGGAGGATTATTATGATATGATACTCATGGATATTCAGATGCCGGAGATGGACGGATATGAAGCAACAAAGCTGATTCGTCATCTTGATGATGCGCGGGCTGACATTCCGATCGTAGCCATGACTGCCAATGCATTTGAAGAAGACAGGCAGAAAGCTCTGGAAAGCGGCATGAATGCACATGTTTCCAAACCGGTAGATATGAATATGCTGTTTAAGGTAATGGCACAGATTCTGAAAAAATGAGTCGGAAAGTAGATATGGGAGGGCTGTTTATGGAGCAGCGGGAAGAGGTAAATATAAAAGCAATTCTGCGTGCATCCCGAATGGGAATGTGGCGTGTGGAAATGGAAGAAGGAAAGCCACCGAGATTTTATGCGGATGAAGTGATGGATGAACTGCTTGGAATCGACAGAGAGATCACACCGGAAGAGAGATTTGTCTTTCATCGTTCGCGTATACATCCGGAAGACGTGCGGCTGTTTCAGGAGTATTCAGATAAGCTTACAGAGGCAAGGACGGAAATCGTTTATCGTTATATTCATCCGGTATCCGGAGAGAGGTTTGTACGTTGCGGTGGTGCGAGAGACACATCGGTGACAGAATACGTGGCTGTCACCGGGATACATCAGGATATTTCTGAGACAGTACGTATTGAAAAAGAAAAAGAGGCGGAGCGACGCCTGGCAGAACTGAATGATTCTCTGCGCAAAGAAAAACTGCGTCAGGATATTTATTATAAAGAATTGCTTGATATAGAAAACTGCGGTGTCCTTGCATATACAATGCCGGGACACAAGGTCATACATATGAATGCAGAGGCGCTGAGAATGTATGGGATTGAGAGTGTCGAAGCTGCACAGAGGGAGCTCGGGCCGCTTCTGAGGCAGGTTTATTATCCGGATTCGGAGGTGCTCAATCAACTGAAAAAGCTTCGAAATGAAGATGATATGGTGGATTATGAGTGCATTATCGGTAAGGGTAAGGCAAACGAATGTCATGCACTTGCCAAAACGAAAGTTGTCCACATTCCGACGGGTGAGAGGGCAGTACTTACTACGTTTGTGGATGTGTCTGATATGGTGATGCTCAAAAATGCCCTTCACCGTGCGGAGGAGGGAAGCCGTGCGAAATCGTCTTTTCTGTTTGCAATGTCCCATGATCTGCGTACACCAATGAATGCGATCATTGGTTATGCGGAGCTGATGGAAGCACACTGGGGCGAAAAAGAAGTAACAACAAACTATCTGCAAAAGCTGAAAGGCGCAAGCCAGTTTTTGCTTGCGCTGATCGGCAATGTGCTTGAGATCGCACGTATTGAAAGTGGTAAAGAAACACTGAATGAAGCACCGTGGAATCTGATGAAGCTTGAGGAGACACTGGACATCCTTCTTGACGGAGAGATTTCACGTAAGCAGCTGACTGTAAACAGAAATGTAAATATTCGGCATGCAAACGTATACTGCGATGCCCTGAAAATCCGAGAGATCATTATGAACCTTTTGAGTAACGCAGTGAAATATACATCGGAGGGTGGCAAGATAGTTCTTGATATTGAAGAAAAACCGTCAGCTCTGGATGGTTTTATGACTTTGCAAATCCGTGTGTCAGACAATGGCATCGGTATCAGCAAAGAATATGTACCATATATTTTTGATGCATTTACGCGTGAGCGGAGCTCCTCTGAGAGCGGCATTATTGGAACAGGTCTGGGACTTCGTATCGTGAAATCATTTGTAGATCTTATGAATGGCGACATTTCTGTAAAAAGTGAACCCGGGAAAGGTACCTGTTTTACTGTCGAAATTTCATGCAGAAAGATACCGGAGGAAGAATTACAGCAGCAGATGGAAGAACAGCCGGAAAATGTATCGCTGGCAGGAAGAAGGCTTCTTCTGGCAGAAGATAATGGATTGAATGCGGAAATCGCCATGACGATCCTTCAGGATGCAGATGCGGAGGTAGAGCTTGCTGCGGATGGGAAGATTGCGGTTGATAAGCTGCAAGATGTGCCGGCTGGTTATTATGATGCGATTTTGATGGATATTCAGATGCCGAATATGAATGGTTATGAGGCAACGAAAGCAATCCGGAAACTGACAGATGAACGGGCGAAGATTCCGATCATTGCCATGACAGCCAATGCTTTTGAAGAAGACCGTCAAGCAGCACTAGCCGCTGGAATGGATGATTACGTTGCGAAACCGGTTGAAATTTCAGAGCTGTTCCGAACGATTATGAAAAATCTGTAACGTTTTTATCTCATATATCGTCATATATGTGAAGGAGGACAAGAGTACAAAGAGAGGAGAAACAAATGCTGAATATTCAGGAAGTATACGAAAAATACTTCACAGTCGTATACCGCTATCTGCTCTCGCTTTCACACAATACCCACATTGCAGAGGAACTTACACAGGAAACATTCTTCAAAGCACTGAAAAAAGTCGACGATTTCAGAGGGGAATGTGACCTTCGGATATGGCTCTGCCAGATCTCCAAAAACACATATTATGACTATCTGAAAAAGAACAAAAAATACGTACCGGAAGCGCAGAATGAGTTGTCAGAAGATGTATTTTCTACGGATTTTATTCAGGATTTTTCGGACAAAGAAACGGCATTTCGTGTCCACAAAGTTCTGCATAAACTTTCGGAACCGTACAAAGAAGTCTTTTCCCTCCGGGTATTTGGAGAACTGTCATTTAGTGATATATCAGATCTGTTTGGCAAAAGTGAAAGCTGGGCGAGAGTTACTTATCACCGTGCTTGCAAAAAAATCAGGGAGGAATTAGACGATGAAGATCACCTGTAATATTATTGAAGATCTGCTTCCGCTTTATATTGATGATATGGTCAGTGAGGACAGCAGACAGCTTGTAGAAGAACATCTGAAAGAGTGTGCAGCCTGCCGCAAAATGCTGGATGAGATGAAAAAGGAGAATCAGTTGCGGACTGTTTCAGAAAATGCAGAGAGGAATTCAGACCACCGTACTGAGATTGCACCATTAAAAAAAATCCGCAGACGTATCCGTCGGAAACGTATTATTTCCATTATTTTAGCAGCAGTACTTGTGCTGCTTGCGAGTGGAATCGGGCATTACTGGTATTATGACAAAAAGACTTATATATCCTGGGAAGATGCCGGAATGACCTTAAGGGATGGAAAAATTTACAGCAAAATTGATCCGGACGGACATAAGACAGCTATCTTATCCGTAGACCAGAAAAACATGTTTTACATGCTTTCCGAGACGGCATGGATACGTAAAAATTACCCATCTGCACAGGATGCAGAGAATTTAATGTTTGATCTTGATGAGTTTCAGAAGGCACATGACCGCCTGCCGGATACAGCCACTGATGAAACTTCATTGCCGACCGGTATCGAAAATGTTTATTATGTAGATCCGGAAAATATAAAAGAGGCATTTGCTCTCTGGGATTATCAGGATGAGCCGGACAAAGCGCAGCAAAAAGAACAGGAGCTTGCAGCAAAGTGTCACCTGATCTGGAGCGCTGAATGAACTGCGATTTTGCTGAAAAACTAAAAGTAAAAGTTAGGGAATTTTAAAGGAGAGCATCGTGAACAACATCATAGAAATCAATGATTTTAATGCACCGGAGCTGGATATTTATGCAAGGACTTCAGAGGTACAGCTCCGGCGGTATAACGAACCGTTTCCGGGACTTTTTGTTGCAGAAAGCCCGAAGGTGATTGAGCGTGCGTGTAGCGCAGGCTATGAACCGGTTTCATTTCTGGTCGAGCATAAGGATATTGAGGGCGAGGCGAAAGAACTTCTGGCACGTTTTTCGCAGACCCCTGTATATACAGCAGAATATGAAATCCTTGTAAAACTGACCGGTTATGCTCTGACTAGAGGACTGCTCTGCGTCATGAAACGCCGCACCCTTCCGACTGTCGAGGAAATCTGCCAGAATACCAGACGCATAGCAATTTTGGAAAATGTCGTAAATCCAACTAATATCGGTGCGATTTTTCGCTCCGCGGCAGCACTCCACATGGATGCAATCCTTCTGACCGGCGGCTGCAGCGATCCGCTTTACCGCCGTGCTTCCCGTGTGAGCATGGGCACGGTTTTTCAGATTCCGTGGACTTATTTTGATAAAAAAACTTTCTGGCTGGATACAGGCATGCAGACTCTTCGCGTACTCGGCTTTAAGACCGTGGCAATGGCACTGCGGGATGATTCTTTCAGTATTGACGATCCGCAGCTTCATGCAGAAGAAAAACTTGCCATCGTCCTCGGCACAGAAGGGGATGGCCTGGCATCCGACACAATCGCAGACTGCGATTATACCGTGAAAATTCCGATGTCTCATGGTGTTGATTCTCTCAATGTAGCTGCTGCAAGTGCAGTTGCCTTCTGGGAGCTTGGAAGGAAATAAGAATCATTTCGTAACTGTTCAGTATCCTCACAGTTACGAGTCAAAATGCATTCCAAAACGCCTCGCGGAATACTCTCTACTGAATAGTATAAGTTATTCCCCGGGACTTCTTGTTTTTTATCAGAATCTTCTTTATAATGGAAAAGCTAATAAAATTGAAAGAAGATAAAGGAATTTATAAATGTTAAAACGATTTTCCAAATATGTATTTCAGAGTGTTGCGGGTATGATCGGTGTTTCCGTCTATGTTCTGGCAGACACCTTTTTTATTTCCGTCTATGCCGGGGCGGATGGTCTGGCGGTTCTCAACCTGATTCTCCCGGTATATGGTCTTATCTATGCAATTGGTTCGATGATCGGTATCGGCTCCGCGACCCGATATGGCATCAGCAAAGCAAAGGGTGAAAGAGCAGATTATTACTTTACACAGGCAATTGCCTGGAGCGTCCTGATCAGCATCCCGTTTGTCCTGCTCGGAATTTTTATTCCCGATAAATGTCTGGCACTGCTCGGCGCGGATGCCGGACTTGTTGCACTCGGCAAGACCTATCTGCGTATCATCCTCATAGGAACACCGTTTTTTATGTCGAATTATTCCGTCACGGCATTTGCCCGAAATGACAATGCGACATCAATTGCAATGGCCGGCTCTCTTGCCGGAAGTGTCTGGAATATCGTTTTTGACTATATTTTTATTTTTCCGGCAGGTCTTGGATTTTCCGGAGCGGCACTTGCAACAGCGTTCTGTCCGATCGTTACGATGTCCGTCTGCATGCTGCATTATTTTGGAAAAAACTGTCACATCGGATTCAAATGGAAGAAAATGTCTGTCCGACATCTGATCTCATGCTGTCAGCTCGGTGTATCCGCGTTCGTGGGAGAAATTTCTTCCGCCGTGATCGCATTTGTGTTTAATATGCTGATCCTTGGACTTGCAGGCAGCGTTGGTGTGGCCGCTTATGGAATCGTAGCGAATCTTTCCATTGTCGGAATGTGCATTTTCAATGGCCTTGCACAGGGCGCGCAGCCGCTGATCAGTGAAAGCTTCGGCAGGGGAGAAAGTGAGCATGTCAGAAAATATCTTCGCTGGGGCATGAACAGCACGATTACGATAGAAATCGTAATGATTGCTCTGATCTGGCTGTTTACAGATCCGCTCGTTGCGATCTTTAACAGCGAAAATAATGTCATGCTGCTGCAATACGCACATACCGGCCTGCAGCTGTATTTCCTCGGGTTTCTGTTTGCCGGAGTAAATATCATGCTTGTCGCGTATTTCTCTGCAACAGCGAATGCGCGTCCGGCGATCATCGGTTCTCTGATGCGTGGAGTAATCGCCATTGTACTCTGTGCGATCGTACTTTCCAGAATACTTGGAATGAACGGAGTCTGGCTGTCTTTCCTTGCTTCTGAGATGCTCACGTTTGTCGTGATCCTGATCCTTTCCAGAAAGAAAGAGAGTGTGTCCAATGACTACATTTGAGATATTGCTTCAGCAGATCGGACTGTTTGTAATCTATATTCTGGCGGGTGTGATACTTGTCAGAACAAAGGTACTCAACAGAGAAACACTGGAGCCCATTTCAAAATTTGTGATCAAAATGGCATTGCCGGTCATGATCTTTATCAATATCATCGATGGTGTAAACAAAGAAATTCTGACCGGTTCCTGGTCAATCCTGCTGATCGCGGCGGGATTTTATGCCGTGATGTTCCTGGTCAGCTTCGGCATGATGAAATTTTTTCATCTGTCCGAAGACCGCGCCGGAATTTGTCAGGCGATGATGCTGTTCGGAAATATCGGATTCATGGCAGTCCCGGTGATTTCCAGTGTTTTTCCGGGAAATGGGATTCTGTACGTTTCTGTATTTATGGTTTTTGATCAGCTTATGCTCTGGACGCTGGGTGTGAAGCTCACAACACCAACCAGAAGCGGCGGTTTTGAACTGAAAAAGCTGATCAATCCGGCAACAGTGGCAATCCTGATCGGGATGCTCCTGATGCTGACGGGTGTGCGGATTCCGGCACTTCTCGATACCGGGCTTCAAAAAATCGGTGCCACAGCATCTCCTCTGGCGATGATCTACATAGGCGGTATTTTTGCGGAGCTTCCGCTGAAAAAATATCTGAAAGAGCTTTCGCTGTATGGAATTGTGCTTGTGCGCATGCTGCTTGCACCGCTCCTGATGTTCTTTGTTCTCGGATTTTTTCCGGTCAGTGCGGAGATACGACTTGCAATGGCACTGATTACCGGAATGCCGACGATGACTGCGGTTGTGATGATGGCGAACGCGTCAGGAATGGATGGAGAATATGCACTAGGGGGCGTTTTTATCACGACGCTCTGTGGAATCGTAACTTTGCCGTGCATCTGCTGGCTGCTGCAATATGCGATATAAGAACAGATTACAAGAAGGATACCCATTTTTTCATAGTATTTCTGAGAGAATGTCGGTGTCCTTTTTTGTGTGATAGCCACTTAAAGTTTGTCGGATTTTGGGATGGATTCAGGGAGTTTGAAGTGGATTTGTCTGCTCTGTTATTGAAGTATATTCTCAATTATATTGATACAAAAATCTTGCATGGCTAATGAAATTAGTCTATACTAACTAAAAGAGTTAGATTGATAAAACTCGTGTATAAATGAATCAAGCGGGTGTCGGTATCGACCAGGAACCGGCGTCCGGACTGAAAAGCAGCAGAAAGGGGAATGGTCATGTACCTTGAAATTGAAAAAGTAACAGGAAGAGAAATTCTGGATTCCAGAGGAAATCCGACAGTCGAAGCAGAAGTTTATCTGCTGGACGGAACTGTAGGCAGAGGAACCGCACCGAGCGGCGCATCTACCGGTGAGTTCGAAGCTCTGGAACTCCGTGATGGAGATAAAGCACGCTATCTTGGCAAAGGTGTGCAGAAGGCAGTTGAAAACATCAACACTGTGATCAATGAAGCAATCGAAGGACTGGATGCAAGTGATATTTACGCAGTTGATGCAGCGATGATCGCAGCAGACGGAACAAAAGACAAATCAAAACTTGGAGCAAACGCAATTCTTGCCGTATCTATCGCATGCTGCAGAGCAGCCGCAACCGCACTTGAGATCCCGCTGTATCGTTTCCTTGGCGGAGTGTCCGGCAACCGTCTTCCGGTACCGATGATGAACATTGTCAACGGCGGATGCCATGCGCTGTCATCCGGACTGGACGTGCAGGAATTTATGATCATGCCGGTCGGTGCACCTTCTTTTAAAGAATGCTTAAGATGGTGTGCCGAAGTTTTCCATGCACTGGCATCCATCCTGAAAGAGCGCGGACTTGCCACATCCGTTGGTGATGAAGGTGGCTTTGCACCGGCATTGAAATCGGATGAGGAAGCGATCGAGACAATTCTCGAGGCAGTAAAGAAAGCAGGATACGAACCAGGCAAAGATTTCAAGATCGCGATGGACGCAGCTTCCTCCGAATGGAAGAGCGAAAAAGGCAAAGGCTATTATAAACTTCCGAAGGCCGGAACAGAATATACATCTGAAGAGCTGATCGAGCACTGGGCAAAACTCTGCGACAAATATCCGATCATTTCCATCGAAGACGGTCTGGATGAAGAAGACTGGGAAGGCTGGAAGAAGCTTACCGCAAGACTTGGCGACAAAGTACAGCTTGTCGGCGATGACCTGTTTGTAACAAATACCGAAAGACTTTCAAAGGGAATCGAACTTGGTGCAGGTAATGCAATTCTGATCAAGCTCAACCAGATCGGTTCCGTATCTGAGACACTGGAAGCAATCAAGATGGCACACAAAGCAGGATACACTGCAATTTCTTCACATCGTTCTGGTGAAACAGCCGATACCACGATCGCTGACCTTGCAGTTGCACTCAATACCTGCCAGATCAAGACCGGTGCGCCGAGCCGTTCCGAGCGAGTTGCCAAATACAATCAGCTTCTCCGCATCGAAGAAGAACTTGGCGCAAGCGCAGTATATCCTGGAATGAAAGCATTCAACGTAAAACAGGATTAAAAAAGGAGGAGCTGCCGTTGGCAGCTCCTCAGATTACGTTCGAGAGTCCTTTCTGAAGGGCGATGATTTTATCATAGATTGCGTCCGCCATTGCCGCATGTCCTTTTTCGTCCAGATGCTCTCTGTCAGTAATACTTGGCAGGGCATAATCTGCGGCATTCAGGAAAGCCGCATGATTCTGGAGTGCAACCTTGCGGTATTCAGCGGCAAGATTTCTGGAAACAACCTCAGAATTTTCGTCAAATTCCGGATCGAAGTCGGGTTCGCCGACACCATGTCCGAGATGGATCGGGGAGATCACCAGCAGGTCAAAATGCTGCGAGGCATTCAGGCGTGCTTTGCGGATTACCTGATCAAGACCTTTGGATATCAGGCTGGCAGATGCGCGATAGTGACTTTTGCAGTCATTGGTACCGAGCATGAAAGATGGTCGTTCTTCCACAAAGTCCTTCTTCTATAATATGATATTCGGGCCCGAGTTTCTGCTGCAAAAGGCCGGTCCATCTTGTATTCTCATCAAAACGGCCTTTTCGGTCTGGTCTGTATCCCCAGGTGTTTGAATCGCCAAAGCATAAGATATTCATGAGATCACACTGCTTAACTGAATAAATCATACAAACATACCAAATAAATATGTTAGTATAATAAACACTTTATATCGAAATGTCAAGTAGCTGTGACTGAAATGAACAAATGAAATTACGAAAACGAAGAGATTATTGTATTAAATAATCTGACCGGTGGAAAATCGTGTTTATCAGAAAGTCAGGATTCCGAGATGCTCCAGGAGAATTTTCAGTCCCAGAAGAACCAGAATCAGGCCGCCGATAAATTCCGCCTTACTTTTGTACCTGCCTCCAAAAAAGTTTCCAACGATCACACCGATGATAGAGAGAACCATAGTGGTGATTCCGATAATTGTGATCGCCTCAATAATTGGAGTGTTCAGGAAGGCAAATGTGATTCCGACTGCAAGTGCATCGATACTGGTGGCAACAGCCAGAACGAACATGTTTTTGTGGTCGATCGGTGCATCCATAACCTCAACGGTTTCTTCTTCATTCCATTCACGGACAGCTTCGACCATCATCTTGCCACCGATGAAGCCAAGCAGAATAAAAGCGATCCAGTGGTCAATACTGGTGATATATTGCTGGAACTGACTGCCAAGAAGCCAGCCGATAAGCGGCATGAGCGCCTGAAATCCGCCGAAATAAAGACCGATGATCAGAGCCTGCTTTTTATTGAGTTTTCTCATTCCGAGTCCCTTACAGACAGAGACTGCAAAGGCGTCCATGGAAAGCCCAACACCTAATAAAAATAATTCAACAAACAGTGCCATAATAAAATCTCCTTTTCTTTTGGGTAAGAAAGTATCTGAATACACAAAAAGACCCACGTATGCCATGAATAAATACAGATTAGAATCTGTACATAAAACATGACATACATGAGTCTCATTCATTAAGATTTGCCAGGTACAGGTACCAGTATGTTGACAAATCACACGTTCGTGCAAATTACTCCCTCACGTAACTTAATTGCTCCAACTATAACAAATGCAGAATGGCTTGTCAATATTTTTTATCATTAAAGGATAAGCAATTGCGTAAGATATATAAAATTGTTATACTGTTCATAAATGAAGTTAGAATAAACTAACACAGAGCAAATAGTGTCACTGTGCATAAGATATTATAAATATGGAGGATATATATGGATATGAATATGTTCTACGGAATATTGATTCCGTTCGTTGGGACATCGGCCGGTGCAGCCTGCGTCTTTTTTATGAAAAAGGATCTGAACCAGTGGGTGCAGAGGTGCCTGACAGGTTTTGCAGCAGGTGTTATGGTAGCTGCATCTGTGTGGAGTCTTCTGATTCCGGCAATCGAGCAGGCCGGGGGAATGGGAAAATTATCGTTTATTCCTGCGGCAGCCGGATTCTGGGCGGGTGTGCTTTTTTTGCTTCTTCTGGATCATATTATTCCGCACCTGCATCAACAAACTGATAAAGCAGAGGGACCGAAGAGTAATCTGCAGAGAACAACCATGCTGGTTCTTGCTGTAACGCTGCACAACATTCCGGAGGGAATGGCAGTTGGTGTTGTCTATGCGGGGTATCTGACCGGAAATGCACACATCACATTGATGGGCGCGCTTGCATTGTCGCTTGGAATCGCAATCCAGAATTTCCCGGAGGGCGCAATTATCTCCCTGCCGCTTCGTTCTGAGGGAATGGGTAAGATGAAGGCTTTTGCGGGAGGTGTTTTGTCTGGAATCGTGGAACCGGTCGGCGCAGTACTGACAATCATGGCCGCGGGACTGATCGTGCCGGCACTGCCGTATCTCTTAAGTTTTGCGGCGGGGGCGATGATCTATGTGGTGGTAGAGGAACTGATTCCGGAGATGTCCGCCGGAGAACACTCGAATATCGGTACCATTTTCTTTGCAGTTGGATTTTCGCTGATGATGATCCTGGATGTGGCACTGGGGTGAAAGCAGATGCTGAACAGATGCCTAGATACATACAATGTGAACAAAAAGGCATGGATAAAATTGTGGAATATATTTAAAAATGAGGTTGATGTTTTTGGAAAAAAGGAGTAAAACACTAGATAAATAAAAAAGAGAAATGCATAGATCAGGACAGATCACAAAAGGAAACCGGATTACAGAGAGCCGCAGTTGCTGAGAAGCGGCAGAAAGTATTTTGTGATAAATATGATAATACAAAGTGGTGCCACGGAAGATTCCGCCTTTGTTATCCGAAAGGATAGCAGAGGCGTTTTTTTGTGGAACAGGAGATACCTGTGAAGCAAATATAAATTATTACATAAGAAAGAAGAGGGCAGAGATTATGAGTGGAATCTTAATGATGGTAATAGCCATTGTAGTGCTCGGTGGAGCATATCTTCTGTATGGCCGTTATCTCCAAAACAAATGGGGCATTGTCCCAAAAGCTAAAACTCCGGCATATGAAATGGAAGAGTAGCAGCAAACGGAGCTGTTGCAACAACTTCCATGCTGTTCATCCTGGAAGCAGTTGCACTTGGATTTTTCCTTAAATATACAAAGTTTAATAAATGGATCAATACAGCAGTTGCAATTGTATTACTTGTAGTTGCAATCGTACTCGGACTTAATTTCCCGATGTATGTAAGCCTTGATACATGGCATATCATCATTTTTGCATACATTCTGGTAGCCAGTGTCGCTCCGGTATGGGCTTTGCTTCAGCCACGTGATTATCTGAACAGCTATCTGCTGATTTTTATGATCGTCGGTGCGGTCATCGGTGTATTTGTAGCAAATCCTTCATGCAACCTCAAAGCATTTACAAGCTTTAACGTAGACGGACAGTATATGTTCCCAATCCTGTTTGTAACAATCGCATGTGGTGCAGTTTCCGGTTTCCATTCACTGGTATCTTCCGGTACCGCATCCAAACAGATCAAAAATGAAAAGAATATGCTTCCTGTTTCATTCGGTGCCATGCTTATGGAAAGCATGCTTGCCGTTATCGCACTGATTGCAGTTGCATCTTTTGCCAACGGAGAGGCAGCAGCACAGGGACTTACAACACAGCCACAGATTTTTGCAGGAGCTATCGCAAACTTCCTTTCTGTAGTAGGTCTGCCGCATTCACTTGTATTTACACTGATCAACCTTGCAGTATCAGCATTTGCACTGACATCTCTTGACTCTGTAGCCAGAGTAGGACGTCTGTCATTTCAGGAATTTTTCCTTGATTCCGATACAGATGAGAAAAACATGAGTCCGTTCTTAAAAGTAGTAACAAACAAATACTTTGCAACAATCATCACTCTGGTACTTGCACTTGTAGCCTGCGCCGTATTCTTAAAGAAAACAAAACGTCAGGGCTGCATGCTCTGGATCCCGATGGTATTCATGATGGCTGTTACCTTTACAGCACTTGGCATGACCATCACAAAACTTACCAAAGCACTTGTAACAACAGGTCTTGATTTTGGAAATACTCTGCAGCTTGTTTTTGCGGTATTACTGCTGATCCTTGGTGTACTGGTTGCAATTCAGGGCGTTAAGAAACTGTTTGAAAAAACAGATGACAAAAAAGCAACAGCATAAAGAAGTTTTACAACTCCTTTGTAGATGTAGAAGATATCGCCGAAAAATCCAATGATCAGACCCACGCAACCACCAGAGCAAAGAACAACATTATGAGACATTGTGTATTATATAAGTAAATATTTAAGTGAATGGATCAGTTATGCCGGATCAGAAAATAGATAACCTTTTGAATCTTGCGATGGATGCGACATCAGAGGAACGTGCAAAATCCGAAAATTTGAATGTCGGATATGATTCATCGGAAAGATTATGGGATGTGATCGTGAAGTACAGTGGTCCGGAGAGCGGACTTGGCGGTGAGGGAATTCAGATGGTGCCACTGCTGGGAGGTTATGCAGTAGTGACTTTACCGGAGTCGGAAATCAAGGTGTATTCTGCCCGGGAGCAGATTGAATTTATTGAAAAACCTAAACGACTGTATTTTGAAA
>NZ_QRXT01000010.1:74080-124581 GCF_003460065.1 Ruminococcus sp. AF17-22AC | reverse complement strand
AAGTGTGGTAACACATGGAGCTGACTGCTACTAATAGGGTGAGGGCTTGACCAAAAAGCTGAGACGAGCGGCTGTCGCTGAGCGTGGAGTGAGAAATGCTTGCATTTCAGAACGGAAACGTGAGGAGACAGACATTTGCGAAGCAAAAGGCACTGAGCAACGAAGTTGCGAGGTGACCAAGCTCGGCGAAAGCGAAAGCATGGTTAAGATGATCGATTGCTTAGTCAACATGTATGTGGTTTTGAAGATACGATAATGAAGCCGGAGCAGATAAAATCTGTTCCGGCTTTTTAGCGTCAAAATAAGAAAAATATCAGGAAAGGAATTTATCATGACATCCATTATACCGATCAACAGAGAAGAAATACTGGAGCTGACACGGAGAATGACATTGTCCCGGACTTCAATGACGCGCATTGCGGGAAGTTATATGGATTCAGAAGGTTTTATTGATGGAACGTTTAATACAAATTTTCTGAAACTCAAACCAAAAGAGAAGGAAAAAAATCTTGCGATAGCCAAAATAATTCCATTTTCGCCTACAAACAAAAATCTGAAACGATACATTCTTCCTGAGAACGCATGTCGATCGGGAGGAATCCGCCAGCTCCTTCTGGGCATGAAATCCAGTGCACTGAAAAATGATGCGCTTCTGGAAGCATTTTATGAATATGTGGTTGAAAAATATCATACAGATCATGAGTATGCGATATATCTTTTTCATAATACGTATGATATTCCTCTGAAGACATCAGATAAGAAAAATCTCTGGGAATCAGAAGAAATGTATGAATATCTTATCTGTGCAATTTGTCCGGTGAGTGGCGATTATGAGCCGGGAGAGCCGGAGTGTGGATTTTTGTTTCCGGCTTTTCAGGACAGAACAGAAGATCCAGACTACATTGATGTCTATCAAAGCAATCCAGATCTCCCCAAAAATGACTTATTAAAGATTTTACAGTTATGCGACTGATGACCGGATCACATAAATTTTCGAATACTGATGTAATAACTGACAACAAGAAGTACTGTAGCTCCTGTCCATGCAGCAATCTCTGCATAAAAAATGCCATTCTGTCCGATAAACTTCGGAAGCAGGAGAGCAACACCGACACGTACAAAAAATTCTACAACACCGCTCAGCATGGGGAGCATCGTATTTCCAAGTCCCTGAAGTGCAGAACGATAGACGTAGAGAAAATACAGAATGCAAAGGCAGGATGCCATGATCGACAGATAATGCCATGCAATTCCAAGAACCTGTTCCGCCTGCGTGGGATCACCGGAGATAAACATAGAAAGTAAAAATTTTCCAAAAAGAAACATCATGATACTGATAAATGCTGAAGTGAGAAAGGCAAGAAAAGCACTTGTATATATACCTTTTTTGATTCGGTCAATCTTTCCTGCGCCAAGGTTCTGACCTACGTAAGAGACAATGGCATAACCGTAGGAAATCGCAGCCATCTCAAGTACTCCGTAAAGCTTATTGGTGGCAGTAAAACCGGCGACGAAGAGAAAACCGTAACCATTGATGACAAACTGTACGGCAAGACCTCCGACGGAAATGATGACATCCTGAAAAAGGATTGGTGCACCAAGTCCGAGAAGCTTTCTGTTAAGGCCGGGTACTGTTTCAAAATCTTCTTTAGAAGTATGTACAATATCGATTTTGCGAACAATCATAAAACAATACAGTGCGGAAAAAGCCTGAGCGGTAACGGTTGCAAGCGCAGCTCCGGCAACACCCCAGTGAAGCACGGCAACAAAAGTAAGATCCAGAATAACGTTGATCAGAGCTGCAATGATCATGGCAATCAGCGGTGTGCGGCTGTTTCCGAGAGCTCTCAGCACAGACGCAAAAATGTTATAAGCCGCAACTACCGGAATTCCGCAGAAAACAATCCGCAGATAGATCAGAGACATTCCGATGATATTATCCGGTGTATTTAAAAGCAGCAGGATCCATCTGGCTGCAAGCTGGCTGACAATCAGAAGAGAAATCGCAGTAATGGCAGTAAGCAGATAACTGTGAGCGACGGCTTTTTTGAGATCATTCCATTTACGTGCACCGTAATGCTGAGAGATCAAAATAGAAAATCCCTGTGTGACACCTGTGGAAACACCAAGAACCATCCACATGATCCATTCGACAGCACCGAGTGCGGCAAGAGCCTGTACTCCGGCAACCTGTCCGACAACAATCGTGTCAACCATCGTATATAATTGCTGAAAAATATTCCCCAGCATCAACGGTACTGCAAAAAGCAGAATAAGCTTCGCCGGAGAACCCTTTGTCATATCCCGAATTTGAGCAGACATAAAAACCTCCAATATTCTGTGTATAAAAGTAATTATAAACTAAAATTGATGTTTTGAAAACAGTTACAGAAATCATCAGGGAGTGGAGCTTCCAGTGAAATCCATGCATTGTTAAACGGATGCCGGAATTGGATCTTCCATGCATGCAGGGCTGTGCGATGAAATACAGGCTGTTCGGATAAAGAATCTGCCGGAAAAGTTTTCTGATACAAAGTATCTCCAAGAAGCGGATGCCCGAGAGCCTTCATGTGGACACGGATCTGATGCGTGCGTCCGGTATCCAGCTTTAAAGTTACGATCGACCAGTCTGGTGACCTGTAAAGAATCTGGTAATGTGTGACAGCAGAAAGCAATGTTGTCATACCAGCCAGAGGTGTCACAAAGTCAGCAGATTCAGGAACAAAAGAACTGCCGAAATCAGTTATTGCTTCCATCCGCAATGGATGATCTGCTGTTTTTCTGATCGGAAAACAAACCGTGTGCCACGCAGTATTCGATGAAGCACTTGTATCATCAGAAAAACTTCCCATTACTATGGCAATGTATTGTTTATGAAAAATGCCGGACTCACGTTGAGCCTGAAGCCGCTGTGCAGACACCTGATTTTTTGCAAATAAAACAATACCGGAAGTCTCTTTGTCGAGCCGTCCTATCGGGCGGACGCGGCAGGAGACTTTTTTCTTATGAAAATATCCGGATACCTGATTGGAAAGTGTGTCTGCGTAATGTGCACCGGAAGGGTGAGTAAGTATTCCGGCTGGCTTGTTTACTGCGAGAATATCTTCATCTTCATATAAGATTTCGAGAGGATGTGCATCTCCACAAAATGACACCAGATGATTCAAATCGTTTTTGGCAGCCTCGATACAGATTATGATCTGATCACTGGTCTGTACGATATCGGTTGTCCGGCATTGCACACCGTTTTTACGTATCCCGTCCGCTTGAAATTTGGCACGGCTGATCTGCCTTTTTGTGAGACCGAGAGCGGTGCGTAGAACTTTTTCGACAGTCTGTCCGGTCATATGTTCTTCAACGTCGAAAGTAATATGTTTTTCCATAAAAAAAATTCCTTTATCATATGAGTAAGATTCATTTTATTCCAGTATTCCTATATTTGGCGGGAGTTTGATATTCTTGTATGTGTGGAGCAGTTTTTCCAGGTCATGGATCACAGGAGTAAGAAATTTGTTTTTGTGATAGACAAGTTTGAATTTACGGTTCCATTCGCCATTTTTGTTATAGAAAACACGAATTGTATTGTGGCGGATCTCATGTGTCATAAGGCGAAGCGACATAACAGAAAGTACCTGGTCATAGAGCACAGCATTTAAAAGTGTTCGGGGGCTGTTTGCTTCCCAGACCGTACGAACAGAAATCTGATGTTTGGCAATATAGTCCTCAAAAAGCTGCCGGGTTCCGCTCCCCTGCTCTCGCATTGCAAAGCCTTCTCCTGCAAGATCCCGAATCTGAATGCAATTTCTATGATATAAAGGATGATATTTGCCGACGGCAAGTACCAGACAGTCATCAATAATCGGGAGAACGGTAAGGTCAGGAGAAAGAATTTCACCCTCTACAATTCCAACGTCAAGTTCAGCGCGCAGAAGTTTCTGCTCAATGTCCTTGGTATTACTCACATAAGAATGGACGTGGACATCCGGAAGGTCCTTTTGAAGTTTCGGAATTAGGAAAGGAGTGAGGCAGGTTCCGACTGTAATCGTAGAACCAAGTTTCAGAATCTGAGATTGTCCCTGATTCAGCATCAGCTCCTCAATCTGCCGAAACTGCTGAATCAGACTGCGGGCCTGAGGAAGCAAAAGTCTGCCACGTTCTGTGAGGTAAAGCTTTTTACCGAGACGTTCAAAGAGAAGTCCATTGTAATGTTTTTCCAGCTCACGGATTGCCTGACTTACGGTGGGCTGCGATAAATACAGAGAAGCAGCAGCAGCACTCATGGAACCCTGGTCAGCTACCGCAACAAAAATAGTCAGATGTCGTATCGTCATATGATATGCTCCTTTTATAGAAAATACCTATTATTTCTATAAAATAATATCATTTTTCAAATACATACTCAAGTGGTATATTATGAAATGCAAATCAAAATATGAAATGAGATGAGGGAAATACATGTCAGCATTAACAGTAAGTAAAGAGGACGAAAAACGAGTAAAAGGAATGGGATTTCTGAATAACCGCGGAACAGATCTTTTTTCCGCACGGGTCCTGACGATAAACGGAAAAGTAACGGCAGCGCAGCATCGTTGTATGGCAGAAGCTGCAGAAAAGTTTGGCAGCGGTGAACTTCTATATACAACAAGACTTTCTGTGGAAATTCCGGGAATCCCATATGAAAAGATTGATGAATTTAGAGAGTTTATTGCCAAAGAAAATCTGGTGACAGGAGGAACAGGAGCAAAAGTCCGTCCAGTCGTATCCTGTAAGGGAACAACCTGTCAGTATGGCCTTCTGGATTCCTATGCAATCTCAGAGGAAATTTATAAACGCTTTTATGAAGGATACAGAGACATTGTACTGCCACACAAATTTAAGATTGCAGTTGGCGGATGTCCGAACAACTGTGTAAAACCGAACTTAAATGATGTGGGAATCATCGGTCAGCGCATTCCGAAAGTAAATACTGACATTTGCAAAGGATGCAAAAAATGTGCGATCGAAGCAGCCTGTCCAAACAAGGTTGCAAAAGTAGTGGATGGAAAAATCACAATTGATGAGACAAAGTGTCGACACTGCGGACGCTGTGTTGGAAAATGTCCGTTCCACACAATCGAAGATGGTACATATGGTTATAAGATTTATGTCGGCGGACGCTGGGGGAAAAAAGTATCAAAGGGCAGAGCACTCAGCAAAATTTTTACTTCCAGAGAAGAAGCACTTGATGTCGTTGAAAAAGCGATTCTTTTTTTCAGGGATCATGGAAATAAAGGGGAACGTTTTGCAGAAACAATAGAGCGCATCGGTTTTGAAAACGTGGAAAAAGAATTGATTGGATGAGCAATATCTGTTAGGATAAAGGTAGCAATTCGATTCGGAGATGAAGAGTGTGGAACAGAAAGAAAAAAACAGTATCATTAAAAAACTGATTGATACACATACAACAATTTCTACGATGGAAAGTTGCACATCTGGTATGATTGCATCCACAATCACAGATACAGAAGGTGCATCCGCAATTTTTCCGGGAGGCTATGTCACATATCTGAATGAGACCAAAATCTTTATTGGTGTTGAGAAAGAAATTATACAAAAGTACGGGGTATATTCCAAAGAATGTGCAGAGGCAATGGCAAAAACAGTACAGGAAAAGTTGCATACGGATATTGCTGTCGGAATAACGGGAACGACCGGTAATATTGATCCAAATAATTCGGACAGTGTGCAGGGAGTTGTATATTTTTGCATTCGCATAAGAGATAAAGTAAATACTTTTGAAGTGCATGCAGAGGTTACAGGACTGGAGCGTCATGAAATTAAGCAGATGTATACCGATATGGTATTTGAAAAGCTGGAAACACTTGTGATGTAGAGAAAAAAAGTGTATATTTAAGAAAGACTGCAGAATATATGGTTTTTGGCAGGAGAATAATATCTGGAGGAAATGGTAATGAGTATAAAAGAAGAAATTCACGGATTATCAGACGAAATTATTAAAAATATGGGCAGACTGGTTGCGATTGATTCGCAGCTTGGTACACCGGCAGAGGGAATGCCGTTTGGCGAAGGACCTGCAAAGGTTCTTGAGGAAGCATTAAAAATTGCAGATGAGCTTGGTTTCAAAACAGTAAATCTTGATAACTACTGCGGTTATGCAGAGATGGGCGAGGGAGAGGAAATTGTTGGTATCGCCGGACATCTTGATATTGTACCGGTAGGCGGTGACTGGACATATGATCCATTTACTCTTACACGTGATGGAGATCATATTTACGGACGTGGAACAACAGATGACAAAGGACCGATTCTTGAGGCACTTTATGCAATGAAACTCGTACGTGATTCTGGTGTGAAATTAAACAAAAGAGTCCGCCTGATCATGGGATGTAACGAGGAAACCGGATCAAAATGTATGGAACATTACAATGAAGTAGAAGAGGAATTATCCTGTGGTTTTACACCGGATGCAAACTTCCCATGTATCCATGGTGAAAAGGGTCAGATGGGAATGATGGCATATTCTAAAAATACAAAGATTATTTCCATGAATGGCGGTTTTGTTTCCAACGCTGTGTGTGACACCTGTAATACTATAGTTCCGGCAGAATCAGGACTGAAAGAAAAGCTTGAGGCAGCGTTTGCTGAGACAAAACTTCAGGAATACAAAGTAACAGAAGAAAATGGTGAGATCAGCATTTATGCAAAAGGTGTTCCGGCACATGCCAGCACACCGACTCTTGGTGTCAATGCAGCAGGAGTGACATTTGAATGTCTTGCAAAAGCCGGCTTCGAAGATGATTTTGTAAAATTCTACAATGAACATATCGGTACAGCCTGCGATGGTTCCGGTCTTGGTCTTAAGTTTGCTGACGAATACGGCGAACTGACACTGTGCAATGGTATCGTTAAGACAGAAGACGGTGTGATTTCTGCTACAATTGACATCCGTGTACCGGTTACTCTCAAGAGTGGGGAAGTCCGTAAGATGTGCGAAGACAGACTGGAAGATGAAAACGGACGTATTGAGATCCTTGGAATTGGTGATTCTCTGTTCTTCCCGAGAGAATCTCCTCTTGTAAATGCACTGTACAAAGCTTATGTCGATGTAACAGGTGACACAGAGAATAAACCGATGGTTATCGGCGGCGGAACTTATGCGAAATCACTTAAAAACATTATCGCATTCGGACCGGAAATGCCGGGAATCGATTACCGTATTCATGGTGCAGATGAGTTTATTCTTGAATCAGGAATGGAAGAAGCTGTACTCATATATATGGAAGCAATCAAAAATCTTCTTGCAATCTGATCGTTTTCTGAAATCTGTTGATTTATAACAGAAATTATGATAATGCATAAACAAATAAAGAGAATCTTCCCTGCCACCGGACAGGGAAGGTTCTCTTTTTGGATGAGATAAGATATTTACAATGAAAATTAAGCTGGAAAAGCAATCCACAGGGGTATTGACCCGAATAAAGAAATCGTGGTAACCTGTGGGAAAACAGAAGTGATGATGAAAAAGAGACACTGGACGAGGCATTGCATCGTTTGGAAGAGATGAGAATGGAGTTGGAAAGATATGAGTGTGATGAACACATTTTCCGGGAAAAAGTTTGATCCTATGCACATGAACAGTGAAGATGTATCACTGGAAGATCTTGCGCATGCACTGAGTCTGTTATGTCGTGGAGGAGGACATTTAAAATATTTTTATTCCGTAGGACAGCATTCGATAAACTGTATGAAAGAAGCAAGGGCAAGAGGATGGTCGAAGAGGGTACAGCTTGCATGTCTTCTGCATGATGCGAGTGAGGCATATATTGCGGATATTATCAGACCGGTAAAAGTACATCTGCCAGAGTATTATAAAATTGAAAGCAAAATAATGGACTGTATTTTGGAGAAATTTGGTCTGGGTGATCTGAGTGAAGAAGAAAATTCCAGATGGAGGCAGATCGATGATGAGATACTGGATCATGAACTCAGAGAACTGATGATCGGAGAAAAAGACAGACCCGTAAAGTCACTGGCATCTGTTACGGATATGACAGAGCGAAACTGGAAGGATGTTGCAGAGGAATTTATAATATTGGCGGAGGCACTGATAAAGGAGAAATAAGCTATAAAAATTGCAGAAATAAGGAAGTGTTGTGTATATGAAAACACGTGAAGAAGCATTAAAGTTTGGCCTGTCATTTAAAAGTGTATACGAAGAAAAACCTTTCCATGATCCGAACTGGCAGCTGATAAGGGTAAAAGGAAGCAAAAAGGCTTTCCTATGGATTTATGAACGCAACGGATATATCAATCTGAATGTAAAAACAGATCCGGAATGGCGCGATTTCTGGCGATCCGCATATGAGTCTGTGACAGCGGGATACCACCAGGATAAAGAACACTGGAATACGATTATACTGGATGGAAGCATACCGGATAAAGACATCAAGAGAATGATTGCCGAAAGTTATGATCTGATCACAGACAGTCCGACGAAGCGAATCTATGAGGCAGTAAAACGAATCCCAAAAGGCCATGTTGCAACATATGGGAAAGTTGCAGAAATGGCAGGGAACCCCAAAATGTCACGGGCAGTCGGAAATGCGCTGCATAAAAATCCGGATCCGGAGCATATCCCGTGTTTTCGGGTAGTCAATTCGAAGGGAGAACTTGCCGGAGCCTTTGCATTCGGAGGAGGCGGCGCACAGGCAAAACTTCTGGAAGCAGACGGTGTAGAAGTGGTCAATGGCAAAGTAGATCTCAAAAAATATGGAATCTGAAAAAAAGAAGGGAGCATATCACTTTCTTATAGCAGGATCATCCAGACCAACATGGAAGTCATCGCAGCGATATGTAATGTACCGATGATTCGAAATGGAAACAGCAGGATAAATATCGGCAATATGGTGAAAATGACAGCCCAAGCGGGAATGCTGCGGTACCGGTAACGATAGCCACTTTTTTAGACGATTATAATTCGGAAAAGCTTATGTTATACTGTTGTAGAAATGTTTGATATTTTGTGTGAAAATAGGATGATTATATTTATTGGAGGAAAACTAATGAAAACACGCAGATTGGGCAAAACTGAATTAGAGGTCAGTGAAATTGGTTTTGGCGGTGAGTGGCTGGAACGTCATCCGGAAGAGGAAAGTATTGAGCTGATTCGTTATGCTTCATCAAAGGGAATCAACATTCTGGACTGCTGGATGGCAGATCCGAAATCCAGAAATATTATCGGAGAGGGAATCAAAGAAAACCGCTCCAAATGGTTTATTCAGGGACATATCGGTTCTACATGGAAAGATGAGCAGTATTTCCGTACAAGAGATATGAAATATGTGCGTCCGGCTTTTGAAGATCTTCTGAAGAGACTGCAGACAGATTATATTGATCTCGGAATGATTCATTATGTGGATTCTGAAGAAGAATGGGAGCAGATCCAGCATTCGGATTATCTGGAGTATGTGATGGACTTAAAAAAGAACGGAGTGATCCGTCATATCGGTATGAGTTCCCACAACCCGAAAGTAGCGGTAAAGGCGGCAGAGTCCGGTTATGTGGAAATGATTCTTTTCAGCATCAATCCGGCATTTGACATGCTTCCTGCAAGTGAAAATATTGATACGATGTTCGCGGAGAAATTTGATGAAAATCTGAAAGGAACAGACCCGGATCGTGCACGTCTGTACAAGGTATGTGAACAGAATGATGTGGGAATTACAGTAATGAAAGGTTTTGCAGGCGGAAGACTTTTTGATGAAAAACGTTCCCCGTTCGGAGTAAGCCTGACACCGGTACAGTGTATTCACTATGCACTGACACGTCCGGCGGTCTGTTCGATCATGTGCGGCTATGATACAAAAGAACAGGTGGATCAGGCAACAGCATACGAAAATGCGAACGAAGAGGAGAAGGATTATGCATCAGTGATTGCCAGTGCACCTTTTCACTCCTACAGAGGAGAGTGTACATACTGCGGTCATTGCAAACCATGTGTATCTAATCTGGATATCGCAATGATCAACAAGTTTTATGATCTTGCGACGATGCAGCCGGAAGTTCCGGCAACGGTTCAATCGCATTATGAATTGCTGGAGCACAAAGCATCTGAATGTATCGGATGCCAGGCATGTGAAGCAAGGTGTCCGTTCGGTGTGCCAATCGCGGAACGTATGGAAAAAACAGCAAAATTATTTGGATGTTAAAAAGCACAGACAGGGAAAGAAGATTATGAAAGAAAATTTAAAGGTACTTATGATAAACGGAAGTCCGAAATCAAATGGAAATACATCAATCGCACTGCGAGAGATGGAGAAAGTTTTTAAAGAAAACGGAGTCGATGTGGAAACAGTGACAGTTGGAAATAAAGCCATTCGTGGATGTGTTGCATGTAATTCCTGCTATGAAAAAGGTAAATGTGTCTTTGACGATATCGTAAATGAACTTGCACCGAAATTTGAAGAAGCAGATGGTCTTGTGGTTGCAAGTCCGGTCTATTATGCGTCTGCAAATGCAACGCTGATCGCCTGTCTTGACCGCCTGTTTTACAGCAGTCATTTTGATAAGACGATGAAAGTCGGTGCAAGTATCGCCTGTGCCAGACGAGGCGGATGTTCGGCGACGTTTGACGAACTCAATAAATATTTTACCATATCCGGAATGCCGATTGCATCCAGCCAGTATTGGAACAGTATTTACGGAAGAACTCCGGGTGAAGCCGAAAAGGACGAAGAAGGCAAGCAGACCATGCGCACCCTTGCTGCCAATATGACATTCCTGATGAAGAGCATCGCACTTGGCAAAGAGCAGTTAGGACTTCCTGAAAAAGAAGAAAGAGTAGCAACACATTTTATCCGATAAGAAAAACAAATCTACATAAACAGCTGTGTATATTTAATTGAGAATATATATAGCTGTTTTTAGTACTAAAATAAAGTCAGTGGCAACTAACTAGAGGCAACAGGGGAAAACCTCTGGAAATTGACAAAATAGTTAATTCTATACGATGGGGAAATAAATATGACAGGACAGGTACTGGCAGGGATTGCTGCAATTTCTTTATTTGTTATCCGGGTCCACCAAATTTCAGATTTGAGATACCTCAGATAATAGTAAATGAGTATAAAGTCATCCAGATTTTAAAAATTAGATGACTTATACCTTGGAAAATATAGTGCAAGTCATGGCAAGCGACAAAAATGGATGGTTCAAATGTGAATAAGTCTGATTTGGGGTAGGATCGTTTGAGTAAAATGATTTTTTCTTGCGAAAGAGGAGCTTATGTGCTATTCTTATTAAGGCTATAAAGGGAATGAAGTTCTCCCTGAGTAATAAATTACTTAAACCGCTTATGAAAGCTGATGACTTCTGCGAGTAAACTGACGCAGAAAGTCTCAGCTTTTTCTGCGTATATAGGGAGGAATTTTATGTTATTAAGTATTTCACTGATTCTAATTTTGGGAATGTTCATGGGATGGATATGCCGGAAAATGAAGTTACCGGCTTTACTTGGAATGTTAATCACCGGCATTATTCTGGGACCATATGGGCTTAATCTGCTGGATGGCAGTATTCTTGGAATATCTGCAGAACTTCGTAAAATAGCATTGATCATCATTCTTACAAGAGCAGGTCTCGGGCTGGATCTGTCCGGACTTAAAAAGATTGGAAGACCTGCAGTTCTTATGTGTTTTGTACCGGCATCTTTTGAATTGCTGGGTATGATTCTGCTGGCACCAAAACTAATGGGATTAAGCGTATTAGAGTCGGCTGTTATGGGCGCAGTACTTGCAGCAGTTTCACCGGCTGTTGTTGTTCCCAGAATGGTGAAGCTTATGGATGAGGGCTATGGAGTAAAAGAAGGAATTCCACAATTGATCCTTGCAGGCGCATCCGTTGACGATGTGTATGTCATAGTTCTGTTTTCCACATTTGTCGGAATGATGCAGGGGGAAGGCGCTTCTATACTTAAGTTTGTAAATATTCCGGTTTCCATATTTTTCGGAATTGCAATAGGATTGTTCCTGGGTGTGTTACTGGCATATTTCTTTAAAAAAGTACATATACGGGATACATCAAAAGTGCTTATCATTTTGAGCATTTCATTTTTGCTTGTAGTAATTGAGGATAAATTGACAACAGCAATTACATTTTCATCATTGATTGCGGTTATGTTTATCGGAATAGGATTACAGAAAAAGAGAGAAGCTGTTGCTAAAAGACTCTCTGTAAAATATGGGAAGTTATGGGTTGCGGCAGAAGTTTTTCTGTTTGTGCTTGTAGGAGCAACTGTAAATATTGAATACCTTGGAAAAGTCGGAGCCAAAGCTTTCGTTGTTATTATTGGGGCATTGATATTTCGAATGTTTGGTGTATTTGTATGTCTGCTGGGAACAAATCTTAAAAGAAAAGAGCAATTGTTTGCTATGATGGCCTATACACCAAAAGCAACTGTTCAGGCTGCGATTGGAGGAATCCCGCTTGCATTGGGGTTGGCCTGTGGAGATACCGTACTTACTGTGGCGGTTCTTGCAATAGTATTTACTGCACCGCTGGGGGCATTTGCTATTGATTTGTCATATAAGAAATTACTGAATAAATAATGAATGGGATAAAATATGTAAAGAGAATAATGTAAAAGCTTTTGTAAATCTTTCAGAATAACACTTGCAAAGTCTTCCTGAGTTTTGTATAATATTTTGCATATATGCAGCCCGGATGAATGGGTTGAGTGTGAACTGGGGGCACCACTTTTCACAGGATATTTTAGGCGCCGGACAACACCATAAGTGTGTTGTCCGGTGCCTTTTTGCGTATATAAGAAAGTGAAAGGAGCGTATAGATGGTAAAAATCAATGGTGAGGATAAAGACATTACAGGAAAAAATCTTCTGGAATATCTGAATGAAGCGGGATATAAATCAGAATGGGTAGTTGTAGAACGCAATTTTGAGATCATCCCAAGAGAAAATCTCGGCAATGTGACGATTCAGGATAATGATGAAATAGAAGTCCTTCGTTTTGTCGGAGGAGGCTGAAAATCCTGCAATGAACCAGGCAAAATAAACAGAAAGAGAGAACAGAAGATGGAAGATAAATTAGTATTAGGCGGAAAAGAATTTAAAAGTCGTTTTATTCTTGGATCAGGAAAATATAATCTGAATCTGATCAAAGCAGCAGTTGAACAGGGTGGTGCGGAGATCATTACGCTTGCACTTCGTCGTGCAAATACGCAGGAGAGTGAAAATATTCTTGATTTTATTCCAAAAGGAGTGACGCTGCTGCCAAATACATCAGGAGCGAGAACAGCAGAAGAGGCGGTCCGTATCGCGAGACTGAGCAGGGCAATGGGATGCGGAAATTTTGTAAAAATTGAAGTTATGCGTGATGCGAAGTATCTTTTCCCAGATAACTATGAAACGGTCAAGGCAACGGAGATTCTGGCTAAGGAAGGATTTGTTGTTTTGCCTTATATGAATCCGGATCTGAATGTGGCAAGAGACCTTCAGAATGCAGGTGCGGCTGCGGTTATGCCGCTGGCAGCCCCAATTGGCAGCAACAAAGGTCTTGCAACAAAAGCTATGATCCAGATACTGATTGATGAGATTGATCTGCCGGTTATTGTAGACGCGGGAATCGGAAAACCATCTCAGGCATGTGAATCAATGGAAATGGGTGCAGCAGCGATCATGGCCAACACCGCGATTGCAACAGCGGGAAATGTGCCGGAAATGGCATCTGCATTTAAACTGGCGATTGAAGCCGGAAGAAAAGCTTATCTTACCGGAATGGGACGAGTTCTTGCCAGAGGTGGAAGCGCATCCGATCCGCTGACAGGATTTTTGCGCTAAGGAGGAAGCGGAATCATGAATGAAGAAAATCAGGTATATTTTATAGACAGTGACAAACTTCCACCGGCAGCGCTGGAGAGAAAACACAGACTTGAGCAGGATCCGTCTTTCCGTACAAATCATATGGAATATATGGAAGGAATGCAGGTTATTCAATCTGATATAAAAGATAAAGTACTTCGGGCAATGGATGAGTATGATTATGACGCTTATACCGCAGGTGATGTGGAACGGGCGCTTTCCCATGAATCCTGTTCGATAGAAGATTTTAAAGCACTTTTGTCCCCGGCAGCGGCACCGTATCTTGAACAGATGGCAAGAAAAGCAGAGGAACTTACAAAGAATCATTTCGGAAATACGGTCTATATTTTTACTCCGTTATATATTGCGAATTACTGCCAGAATTACTGCATTTACTGTGGATTTAACTGCTACAATAATATCAGGCGTAAAAAGCTGACGTTTGAAGAAATTGAACATGAGATGCAGGTCATTGCAAAGACCGGTATGGAAGAGATCCTGATGCTGACAGGAGAGAGCCGCACATATTCTGATGTGAAATATATCGGTGAAGCTGTAAAGATTGCAAGAAAATATTTCAAAAATATCGGAATTGAGATTTATCCTGTGAATGTAGACGAATATCAATATCTGCATGAATGTGGTGTGGATTACGTCACGGTTTTTCAGGAAACTTATAATACAGACAAATATGAGACACTTCATCTTATGGGACATAAACGTGTCTGGCCATACCGTTTTGATGCACAGGAACGTGCACTGATAGGAGGCATGAGAGGAGCCGGATTTTCTGCACTTCTGGGATTGGATGATTTCCGGAAAGATGCACTGGCTACAGCACTGCATGTTTACTACATTAACCGCAAATATCCACATGCAGAGCTTTCTTTGAGCTGTCCGCGTCTACGTCCGATTGTCAACAACGACAGAATCAATCCGCGTGATGTGGGAGAAAAAGAACTCTGTCAGGTATTGTGTGCATATCGTATATTTCTTCCGTTCGCGGGAATTACAGTATCAAGCCGTGAAAGTGCCACGTTTCGAAATGGAATCGCAAAAATCTGTGCAACGAAGGTGTCGGCAGGCGTTTCTACCGGAATTGGTGATCATGAAGAAAAATATGAAGGCAAAGAAGATGATAATGTCGGAGACGAGCAGTTTGAAATTAACGATGACCGTTCCTTCGGAAAAATGTATGAAGATATGGAGCAGGGCGGTTTACAGCCGGTTCTGAATGATTACATCTATGTATAAAAAATATGAACATACTATAGTAATTACGAATCGTACACTGGTGCAGGGAGATTTTTTTGAGCAGATGCAAAAAGTGATTCTTCTGCATCCACATGCGGTGATTTTACGAGAAAAAGATCTGCCGGATGATGCGTATGAAGTAGTTGCAGAAAAAGTTCTGGACATGTGCAGAGAAGAAGACGTAAATTGTTTCCTGCACTCCAGAATTACTATAGCAAAAAGTCTGGGCTGCGGACGGATTCATCTGTCCATTCCCGTAATTGAGGAAATGAAAGAAGAGGAACAAAGAAATCTCAGAAAAGATTTTCAGGAAATCAGTGTTTCCTGTCACAGTATGGAAGATATGAAAACTGCTGTAAAAAACGGAGCCACGCAGATTATTCTTGGAACGATCTTTGAAACGGAATGCAAAAAAGGACTTAAGGGAAAAGGACTGGAATTTGTTCGGGAAATCTGCAAAGCATGTCCGGTGCCGGTATATGCAATCGGCGGTATCAATATGGAGCGTCTGCCGCAGGTGATTGATGCAGGTGCGGCCGGCGGATGTATGATGTCCGGTTTTATGAAAATATAGCATAAAATCTGCTGTCAGAATAAGAGGGTGGTATCCTGAGTGGTACCCTGAGTGGTACCCTGCCCCTATTCGGGCAAAACAAAAGAGCCTGAATGCCTTGATGTTAAAGGCTTTCAGGCTCTTAATGAGCAGGGGATGAGAGAATCGAACTCCCACCAAAGGTTTTGGAGACCCCTATCATACCATTTGACCAATCCCCTGTATCAGCGAAGTGTAATTATTTCATCTGCAACGAATGAAATTATAACAGATAACGCTGTTGTTGTCAAGCGGAGATGGAGGGATTTGAACCCTCGCACCGGTTGCCCGATCTACCGCATTTCGAGTGCGGACCCTTCAGCCACTTGGGTACATCTCCATGTCTGATATCCACCAAACATGTTCCATTATATAAGGTGATGGGGGAAAGGTCAATCTTTTTTATGCGGAAAGGACAATTCTTTTTGTTGACGTGAAAAGGATACTATAATAATATGTTAATATAAAAGCATTGAATTGAATGGAAAGAGGTTGACTTATGGACAGAAAAAAAGATGCGATCTTAAAAGCAACAGCTGCATTGACTGAAAATTATAAAAATGAAGAATTATTTATGCCGAAGAACGGAAGAAGTCTTCCGAGCAGAGCAGTGATCATTGATGTAGTAAAGGAGCTGCGTGCTGTAATCTTCCCGGGATATTTCTGGTCAGATTCTGCAGCAGGCATGTTTCCGGAATATTATACAGGCTACAGACTAAATGATCTTTACGACAGACTGAAAGAGCAGATTGAAATCGCACTTCTGTATGCAAATCAGGAAATAGAGCAGCAGGAGGCATCAGAGCAGGCAGATCGTATCTGCGGCGGATTTTTTGAAAAGCTCCCGGAAGTGCAGGAGAGACTTCTGAAAGATGTGCAGGCTGGTTTTGATGGAGACCCGGCTGCAAAGAGCAAAGAAGAGATTATTTCTTCCTATCCGGGCGTGTTTGCAATCTATGTATACCGTCTGGCACATATTCTCTATGTGGAGAATGTTCCTCATATTCCTAGAATTATGACAGAGTATGCACATGGCAAGACCGGTATCGATATTAATCCCGGGGCTGTGATCGGCGATTATTTCTTTATTGACCATGGAACCGGTGTGGTAATCGGTGAGACTACAGAAATTGGCCGCAATGTGAAGCTGTACCAGGGAGTGACTCTGGGAGCACTTTCTACCAGACAGGGACAGCAGCTTGCAAATGTCAAACGTCATCCGACAATCTGTGATAATGTAACGATTTATTCAAATTCATCTGTACTCGGCGGTGAGACTGTGATTGGAGAGAATACAATCATTGGTGGTAATACCTTTATTACAGAATCTATTCCGGCGAATACAAAGGTCAGCGCCAAGAGTCCGGAACTTGTAATTAAGAAGCCGCGTAATGCTGTATCAAAAGCCGATGTGTGGGACTGGCAGGACTAAAACATAAGTTGACAAAACTACCCAAAATAACAGGAAAAAATATATTATAAAAAAAATTAAAAAAATTTAAAAATACCTGTTGACAAATCATGAGTTATAAGATATACTCAATATCGTTGAAGCGAGCGAAACAAAAACGCATCGCAAGCACAGCGATATGCGGGTGTAGTTCAATGGTAGAACACCAGCCTTCCAAGCTGGATACGTGGGTTCGATTCCCATCACCCGCTCTTATGCGATAGTGGCGTAGTTGGTAACGCGCGACCTTGCCAAGGTCGAGACCGCGGGTTCGAGCCCCGTCTATCGCTCTTGAGGACTCTGAGATTTCAGAGTCCTTTTTCTATTATAAAAATAAGGAGGAATGAAATATGCCGATACCAACCCCACACATTGAAGCGAAAAAAGAGGAAATTGCAGGAACGGTCATCATGCCGGGTGATCCGCTTCGTGCCAAGTATGTAGCCGAGCACTTTCTGGAGAATGCAAAACTTGTAAATAAAGTCCGGAATGTATATGGTTATACCGGAACTTACAGAGGTAAGGAACTTACTGTAATGGCAAGTGGAATGGGCATGCCGTCCATGGGGATTTATTCTTATGAACTGTTTAAGTTTTATGATGTGGAAAATATTATCCGTATTGGATCGGCCGGCGCATATACAGACCACCTGGCAGTGTATGACGTAGTTCTTGTGGACAGTGCATGGAGCCAATCCAGCTTTGCAAAAGTACAGAATGGATGTCAGGATGATGTAATGTATCCGTCAAAAGAATTTAATGCAAAGATCCTTGAGACAGCAGAACGCTTGCAGATACCGGTAAAACCGGCGAGAGTTCATTCCTCTGATGTATTTTATGCAGAAGATAATATGGACGATTTCCGGGAACTTTATCGGAAACATCAGTGCGAGTGTGTAGAAATGGAAAGCTTCGCACTGTTTCACAATGCGAAGCTTCTTGGAAAAAATGCAGCCTGCCTTCTGACAATTTCAGATTCTTTCGTGACACATGAAGAGCTTTCTTCACTGGCAAGACAGGAATCTTTTGAAAATATGATGAAGGTGGCTCTGGAATCCTGCTGATCAGGAAGTTGTTCTGTCCTTCTCAATCAGTCCGTAAAAAGACAGAAGATACAGACCGCAGATTCCGACCAGACCGTAGATAATACGGGAGAGCCAGCTCATACTGCCAAAGAGAAGGGCAACGAGGTTCAGATTGAAAAAACCGATCAGGCCCCAGTTGATCGCACCGATTATGGCAATTGTAAGTGAAAAATACTGTAAGAATTTATTTCCCATAAGTCACCATCCTTTCACAGTGCTAGTATTCCATAATCGCAAAAAAAATATTCGCAGCAGATTTTTCTGCTGCGAATTTTTTTGAAAATTCATTTTACTGTAATTTGATTGTCTGTGAAGTGACATTACCATCTCCGAATGCGAACGCTTCGGATGCTTCCAGCGTTACATCGGATTTATCATTCAAAGAAAATGCGTAACAGATGGTCACGGTTTTTCCCGGTTCAACTTCTGCGATGTAGTTGTTGATTGCCGGATCATCTTCTTTCGGTACTGCCGGAGAAAGTTTTTCTCCATTTTGTGAGGCTGAAAGCTGTACATCGACAAGCGCGCTGGAAGTAGAACTGCTGTTGTTTGTATAATCACAGTAGAGCATCAGACAGTCGCTGTCATCGATTTCCTGTGCGATACGGAACTGCGTCAGTCTCAGTGTGAAATGATCATTTTCCATATCAATGCTTGTGGTACTGCTCGGTGTTGTATTTTCAACTGTAGCGTCCGGATTGTTCAGATCTGCAAGAGACTGGTCAATCTCATCCTGTACGTTGGTAAAGTTTGCAGACATGACTCTTACAGTATCAGCATCAAGGGCAACGATCTTCCATTTACCATCGGATTCAATTACCGGATAAGTAATATCGGTTTCTGTAAATTTATCTTCTACAGTAGATGATTTCTCATCGAGAAGGGAAGCAAGTTTCTGCTCTGTTTCTTCTTCGGTAAGTGTTGAACCGGAAAATGCGGTGGAAACGATCTGTTTCAGAAACTCGGTGATAGTTTCTTTGTAAATGTCGGCACCGTCAATATAACGGATGTGCGCAGTTACAGAAGCAGTTCCGTTCTGGATCTGGAAACTTGTCTTCGTGATTTTGTAGCTCATTTTTTCATTGATTTTTTTGAAAAATGAGGTGTAGGCATTACTCGTGATGTCTGCGTCATCGAGGGCGGACATGTCATTGCTCTGCAGAAGAGCCTTCATGCCGTCAAAATTCATTGCACGCATGTTTTCAAGAAAATCTTTGGTGGTTTCAATTGGTTTCTGACGCTCGTAGAAGTAATATCCGGCACCGCCCGCGATAACCAGAACAAGGATGACCAGAAAGATGATCAGTCCTTTTTTCTTCTTTTTCTTTCGGACTGGAGTTTTCTGCACTTCCTCATCCTCAAAAAATTCCTGATTGTTTGTATCCATATTTCCTCCTTATGAAGTTCCGGTTAAAAAGTTTTTTATTTATATATAATTTCATTATAGCAGAAGCCGGCATTGCTTGACAAGGTCAATTCCCCACTCTACAATGAAGATTAATAACATATAAGAAACTACCGATAAAACTGTGGAGGAAAAATATGATAAGAAAACAGGAAGGCACATTTTTGTCTGAGGCGGATGGATTGGAAATTTCTGCATTATGCATCATGCCGGAAGAAAAGACAGAGTACAGAGCAGTGATTCAGCTGGTTCATGGAATGAGCGAACATAAAGAACGCTATATTCCTTTTATGGAATATCTGGCGGAAAAAGGGTACATAACAGTTATTCATGATCATCGCGGACATGGAAAGAGCGTGAAGAATCCGGATGATTTGGGATATATGTATGGCGGCGGAGCAGAGGCGATGCTTCAGGATATCGGGACAGTAAATAAAGAAATACACAGACATTTTCCGGACCTCCCTGTGATTTTGTTTGGGCACAGCATGGGATCTCTGGCGGTTCGTGCTTTTGCAGCGGAGCATGATGACTGTATCGATATGCTGATTGTCTGTGGCTCTCCGAGTGAAAACAAGGCGAGACCGCTCGGTAAGGCGATTGCCTGTGTTGAAGGCAGAATTCTGGGTGCGCATCATAAAAGTAAACTGCTTGAGGCAATGTCGCTTGGCGCGTATGCAATGAAATTCCGCGGCGAAGGGAACAGAAATTCTTGGATCTGTTCGGACCCGGAAGTTTATAAAGCATATACTGAATCAGATTTATGCGGATTTACCTTTACGGATGATGCATATCTGGCATTGTTTGACCTGATGAAAAAGGCATATGATGTTCACGGCTGGAGATGTACACGATCCAAAATGCCGGTTCTTTTTATAAGTGGAGCAGAGGATCCGTGTCTTGGTAATGTACGTAAGTTTGCGGGTGCTGTCCATGCGATGCGCAGAGCCGGTTATCTGGATGTCAAAGGCAAGCTCTATCAGGGTATGCGGCATGAAATTCTGAATGAAAAAGATCACGAAAAAGTCTGGAAGGATATTGCTGCATACATAAAGAAAAAAGGATTTTAAAATAGCAACAATTCTGGTATAATGATTTTTGTGAATATTTACCAGATTTGGAGGAGAGACAATGAGAGCAAGTGGCATTTTGATGGGAATATCCAGTGTTCCGTCAAAGTATGGAATAGGATGTTTTTCAAAGGAGGCCTATGATTTTGTAGATCAGCTGGAGAAGGCCGGACAGCAGTACTGGCAGATTCTTCCACTGGGACCAACCGGATATGGTGATTCGCCATACCAGTCAGTGTCCACATTTGCAGGAAACCCGTACTTTATTGATCTGGAGACTTTGATCGATAAGAAATTACTGACAAAGGAAGAATGTGAAAGCTGTGACTGGGGCGGAAGCGAATCTTATGTTGATTATGAGAAGATGTACCTGTCCCGCTTCAAACTGCTCCGCAAAGCATATGAAAGAGCCAATTTAAAAAATGATCCGGATTATGTTGCATTTTTGAAACAAGAAGAAGACTGGCTTTTGGACTACTGCCTGTTTATGGCAATCAAGAATGCACAGAATGGTAAATGCTGGATCGACTGGCCGGAAGAATTAAAGGACCGCCATTCAAAAGCCGTAAAAGAAGCAGAGAAAGAACTGGCAGAAGAAGTTGAATTCTATAGTTTCCAGCAGTATTGCTTTACCACGCAGTGGAGCAAGCTTAAAAAATATGCCAACAAAAAGGGAATCCAGATCATTGGAGATGTGCCAATCTATGTAGCTTTGGACAGTTCAGATGCATGGGCAAATCCAGAGATGCTCCAGTTTGATGAAGACTATAATCCGAAAGCTGTTGCGGGATGTCCGCCGGATGCATTTTCTGCAAGCGGACAGCTTTGGGGTAATCCTCTGTATGACTGGAAAAAGCTGAAAAAAGACAATTACGGTTGGTGGGTTCAGCGAATGCGCCACAGTCTGAAGCTTTATGATGTTGTGCGTATTGACCATTTTCGCGGATTTGATGAGTATTATGCGATCCCGTATGGGGACAAGACTGCCGAAAACGGTGAATGGGAAAAGGGACCGGGTATGGATCTGTTCCGCGCTCTGCATAAAGATATCAAAGAGTTGCGTGTGATCGCCGAGGATCTGGGATTCCTTACAGAGAGTGTTCTGGACATGCTGAAAGAAAGCGGTTTCCCGGGAATGAAGGTATTACAGTTTGCCTTTGACGGAAGTGAGGACAGCAGTTATCTTCCATACAAATATGACAGTAACTGTGTCGTTTATACAGGAACGCATGACAATGAAACAACAAAAGGCTGGCTCGAAAACCTTCAGGGTCATGACCTGAACTTTGTAAGAGAGTACATAAATTGTTATGAACAGCCGGTTAATGACTGTGTATGGGCGTTGATACGTACGGCACTGTCAAGTGTGGCAGAACTTGCAATCATCCCGATTCAGGATTATCTGTGTCTTGGTAATGAAGCACGTATGAATGCACCGTCTACACTTGGTGATAACTGGAAATGGAGACTTACAAAGAATCAGATTTCCGAGACAACACTGTACCATATAAGAGAAGTAACCAGAATCTATGGCCGCCTGGCAAAAGAATCGGTTGTCTCCGAAGAAAAAGAAACTGAGAAAGAAAAGATTAAGGCAGAAACAGACACTAAGGCTGAGAAAAAAGGAGAGGCATAATGAGTGAACAGGATAAAATGACAGAGCAGGAGACAGAAGTGACTGCCTCTGGTGAGAACTCGCAGGAAGAAAAGAAACCGGAAGTACCAACCAGGAGTATGATATTGATGATTCTGGCAGGATGTTATCTTTTGTATACGGGCTATCGGCTTTGCAAGAATGTGCTGGAGGGTGTAGAAGGTGGCAGTTGGGGATTTTTTGCGGCAGGTGTCGGATTTATCATCGTCGGTGCTGTAATGCTTTTTACAGGTGGAAGGAATTATCTGCGCCGTGAAAAGGAAAAACGTGCAGAACAGGAAGCACAGACACAGGTTATCAGGGAAACACAGCCGGCAGAAGAAAAGAAGACCATGAGTATTGCAGAACGTGCAAGACTTGCAGAAAGTCTGGATGATGTCGGGGAGACTGAAACACAGGCTGATACAGAAAAAGAAGAATAAGAATATCGACAGAGATTCTTATAGATAAGAAAAAGCGTCGCAGAATCAGGATCTGCGGCGCTTTTTGCGATTTTTTTTACGTTTGCGTGAAGAAGAACCAGGTGTATGTAAGGAGGACCAGCAAAAAAGCTGAACCAGAATAATTCCGATCAATGCACCTGAGCTGTCAATGCAAACATCCCTGACAGAGGGACCACGGCCGCCGACAAAGGACTGGTGGTATTCGTCAAGTCCGGCAAAACCGACACAGAAAATGCCGGCAAGAAGGAACAGCCAGATACCGCGGATACGATAAACGTAAAGTGGGAAAGAAATTGCTACGGCCAGAAGGAAATATTCGGTCATATGCGCTGCTTTTCTTACATAAAAATGAATATTGTCTGCTTCATAGCTTAATTCATAAGAATCCTTGTTTTCGTGTAAAACCTCGTTCTTGACTTCTACAATTTTATAGCTGATCTTGTAACTTAATTCCCCGGACACCTCCCCGGTCTGGGCTGAGAATGAAAAGATCAGATACATCATAAGAAGCGCAGGAAGAAAAGATAAGGGTTTCAAAAGTGTAATCAGTATTTTCATGGGTTTTAATATAGCATGGCTCCAGAAAAAAGTAAAGATAGGAAAAAATGACAAAAATGCTGAAAAATACAATGTTTTTTAAATGAATCCGAAGGTTCACAGAAAAAACGATAGGTGGTAAAATGAAAGGAAACAGTGTTAAAAAGAATGTCAGGAAAAAAGATGAATATTTATGATGAACCGGAATTTTCAGAAGGTGCATCTTATGTTGTGATGTGTTATAATTTATACGGAAATGATACAGAGCCGGGACCGAAAGCGGATCTGGAGAATATAAAGTTTATATGATGGGGAAATGAAAGGAGAAATGCAATGAGTTTGGCAGATGTTACTTTTATTAATATGTGCAAAGATGTAATAGAAAACGGGACAAGTACAGAAGGCGAGAAAGTACGTCCGGTATGGGAAGACGGCACACCGGCCTACACGATCAAACGATTTGGCGTGGTGAACCGTTATGATCTACGTAAAGAATTTCCGGCACTGACTCTACGTAGGACAGCGTTGAAGAGTGCAATGGATGAGATCTTATGGATCTGGCAGAAAAAATCCAATGATATCCATGACCTGCACAGTCATATCTGGGACAGCTGGGCAGATGAAAATGGTTCTATCGGCAAGGCATATGGCTATCAGCTGCAGGTAAAACACCAGTACAAAGAGGGCATGATGGATCAGGTTGACCGTGTTTTATATGATCTCAAAAATAATCCGTACAGTCGTCGTATCATGACTAATATTTATGTGCATCAGGATCTCCACGAGATGAATCTGTATCCATGTGCATATTCTATGACTTTTAATGTGACGAAAGAACCGGGAAAAGACAAACTTACACTAAACGCGGTGCTGAACCAGCGTTCACAGGATATTCTGGCTGCAAACAACTGGAATGTATGTCAGTATTCCATCCTTCTGATGATGATTGCGCAGGTATGTGATATGGAGGCTGGAGAGCTTGTGCATGTGATCGCAGACTGTCATATTTATGACCGTCATGTACCGGTGATCAAAGAACTGATCAGTCGTACACCTTATCCGGCACCGACCGTGAAACTTAACCCGGAAATCAAAAATTTCTATGATTTTACAACGGATGATCTGATCGTAGAAAATTATCAGACATGGCCGCAGATCAAAAATATTCCGATCGCAGTCTGATCCGTGTGAACGGGAAAGAAATCTACCTGGAGAAAGGAACGTTAAAATGAATATTATCGTAGCAGCAGATAAAAACTGGGCAATCGGCAAAGACAACAAACTTCTGGTGAGCATTCCGGCAGATATGAAAATGTTCCGTCAGGAAACGACTGGTAAGGTCGTTGTTATGGGACGCAAGACTCTGGAAAGTTTTCCGAACGGGCTTCCGCTCAAAAACAGAACCAATATCGTACTTACCGGAAACAAAAATTATAAAGTAAAAGATGCAATTATCGTTCATACTATTGAAGAACTCCTTGAAGAAATTAAAAAATATCCGTCAGAGGAAGTATACTGTATCGGTGGAGACAGTGTGTACAAACAGCTTCTTCCTTACTGCGATATCGCCCATGTGACAAAGATTGACTTTGGATATGAAGCAGACAGTTATTTCCCGAATCTTGATGAGATGCCGGAATGGAAAATCACTGCAGAAAGTGATGAACAGACATATTTTGATCTGGAATATTCCTTCGTAAAATATGAAAGAGTAAAATAAATCTTTTTCTCTGTGATTTTTACATTGAAGTCACCACAATAAAGTGCTAAAATGGGTAGCAAAGATATCCATACGAATGGAGGAAGATATATTATGGAAAAAAAGAACATTGACTGGGGCAGCATCGGATTCGGCTATATTCCGACAGACTATCGTTATGTTGCCAACTTCAAAGATGGTAAATGGGATGAAGGAACTCTGACCACAGATCCGAACGTTACACTGAACGAATGTGCATGTGTATTCCAGTATGCACAGACTGTATTTGAAGGTATGAAAGCCTACACAACAGAAGACGGACATATTGTAACATTCCGTCCGGACCTCAACGCAGAGCGCCTTGCAAATTCTGCAAGAAGACTGGAAATGCCGGTATTCCCGGAGGATCGTTTTGTTGATGCTGTCGTGCAGACAATCAAAGCAAATGAAGCTTATGTACCGCCATACGGCTCAGGTGCAACACTTTATGTACGTCCGTACATGTTCGGAAGCAACCCTGTTATCGGTGTAAAACCGGCTGATGAATATCAGTTCCGTATCCTTACTACACCGGTTGGACCGTATTTCAAGGGCGGCGCAAAACCGATTACGATCCGTGTTACAGATTTTGACCGTGCCGCACCGCATGGAACAGGACACATCAAAGCAGGTCTGAACTATGCAATGAGCCTTCATGCAATTATGGATGCACATCGTCAGGGTTATGACGAAAATATGTATCTTGATTCTGCTACAAGAACAAAAGTTGAAGAGACAGGTGGAGCAAACTTCATCTTCGTTACAAAGGACAACACCGTTGTAACACCGAAGTCCAATAGTATTCTTCCATCCATCACACGCCGTTCTCTGATATATGTTGCAGAACATTATCTCGGACTGAAAGTCGAAGAACGTGAAGTATATCTGGACGAAGTAAAAGATTTCGCAGAATGCGGACTTTGCGGTACTGCAGCAGTTATCTCTCCGGTTGGAAAGATCGTAGACCATGGCAAAGAAATCTGCTTCCCAAGTGGAATGGAAGAAATGGGACCGACAACAAAGAAACTTTACGAGACACTTACCGGAATCCAGATGGGACGCATCGAAGCTCCGGAAGGATGGATCAAAGTTATCGAATAATTTATGATGCAGGGCCAAAAGATTTAAATCCATATGAGCTTACTCATAAATTCAAGACAAGGTGCAGGACGCTTTCCTGTACCTTGTTTTTTTGTCCGTATTTCTGTATAATAAGAAATAGTTTACAGGAGGATGGCATGGATAAAAAATCTTATGACAACGGATCGGATTTCAGCTTTGTAGAGCAGAAAGTCCGCGAAGTTCAGACAACTATAGAAAATGCGGTCAAAACAAGCAATTATCAGGAACTGAACCAGTCAATCACAAGAATGGTAAACAGCACCCTGAAACAATATCAGAAAGAGCATCCGGAGAAGGCTGGATATCGTAAGCCGGAAGCAGGGGCACAGAAAGTGCGGGGGACTGTCGAAAATACAGAAACGCATCCGGAGCTTTATGGTAATACCGGCGGAGAAAAAGTAAAGGATATCCTGTTGATCGTGTTTGGCGGAATTATTTCCGGAAGTATGGCAATCGGGCTTCTGACTGTGCAGATCCTGCAGGCGGTCATGGGACACGGAGGTATTGGTTCCACAGTTGTGACACTGATCGGTACACTTGCCGGAGTCGGGATGATCGGCAGCGGATGCACTGGTCTGGGCAGACTGAAACGTTTTCAGAAATACAAAAAAACACTGGGACACAAAACATATTGTAGTTTTGAAGATCTGGCGAAAACAGTCGGCAGAAGCATAAAATCAGTCAAAAAAGATATTCACTATATGATCGCGAAAAGCTGGTTTCTGGAAGGAAGAACAGATACAAAGGAAACCTGCCTGATCACAAGCAATGAAACCTACAGACAGTATGAAGAAACGCAGAAGGCGCTGGAACAGCGCAGTGCCGAGGAAGCGCAGAAGAGAATGCAGGAGAGTGAAAAGCAGAGCCGGATCAGTCCTCAGGTGCAGGAAGTCCTTGATAAGGGTGAAGCATATATTAAGAAAATCCATGCAAGTAATGATGCGATTCCGGGAGAAGAGATTTCAGCAAAAATTGCAAAAATGGAACAGATCGTAGAGCAGATTTTCCAGAGAGCAGAGGAGCACCCGGAGATTATTCCGGATCTCAAAAAGATGATGGATTATTATCTTCCGATGACAGTGAAACTTCTGGATGCTTATGAAGATATGGACAGACAGCCGATTCAGGGGGAGACAATCCGGGCTTCAAAGAAAGAAATTGAGGATACTCTGGATACATTGAACGAAGCATTTGCAAAACTTCTGGATTCTGTATTTCAGGATACGGCATGGGATGTGTCAAGTGATATATCCGTTCTGCATACCATGCTTGCACAGGAGGGGCTGACAGTAAATGATTTTGAGAAAAAGTAATTTAAGCAATTCAAAATAAAAGCAGCAAGGATATACGACATGCAGAAAATGAGAGGGAAAACGTTATGGGTGATGAAATGAAGCAGGCAGAAACAGGAATGCCGTCGCTGACACTGGAGCCGGAACTTGTCATGGAACAGGAAAAAGAACCGGAAGTACAGGCACAGCTGATGGAGGTTACGCAGGAAATGAATCCGGTACAGCAGAAAATGGCACAGACTGTCCTTACGCCGGAAGAACAGCAGATGGTCGAAGATTTTGCAGGAAAGATCGATCTGGAAAATCTGACACAGGTTATGCAGTATGGAGCTGGAACACAGAAGAAGATGGCTGATTTTTCTGATGAAGCACTGAAAAATGTACGTTCACAGGATCTTGGCGAGGTAGGCGATCTTCTGACCGGAGTAGTCGGAGAATTAAAGGGTTTTGATGCTGAAGAAGAAAAGGGATTGTTTGGCTTCTTCAAGAAACAGGCAAACAAGATCGAAACTCTGAAAAACAAATATGACAAAGCAGAGGCAAATGTCGAAAAAATTTCCGAGACACTGGAGCAGCATCAGGTGCGCCTTCTTAAGGATTCTGCGATGATGGATAAGATGTATGAGCAGAATCTTCTGTATTTCAAGGAACTGTCCATGTACATTCAGGCAGGCAAGTTAAGCCTTTCCAGAATGCGGGACGGCAAGCTTAAAGAATTGGAAGAGAAAGCAAAGCTAACCGGTCTTCCGGAAGATGCACAGGCAGCAAAAGATCTGGACAGCAAATGTGCCAGATTCGAAAAGAAGCTTCATGATCTGGAACTTACCAGAATGATTTCCCTTCAGACAGCACCGCAGATCCGTCTGGTGCAGAATAACGATACAATGATGGCAGAAAAGATCCAGACGACACTGGTCAACACAATCCCGCTCTGGAAAAGCCAGATGGTGCTTGCTCTTGGTATTGCACATTCTACAGAGGCGGCACAGGCACAGAGCCAGGTGTCTGATCTTACGAATGAACTGCTTCGCAAAAACGCTGAGAAACTTCATATGGCATCTGTGGAGACTGCAAAAGAATCCGAGCGTGGCATTGTTGATATGGAAACTTTACAGAAAACAAATGCCGACCTGATCCAGACACTGGATGATGTGATGAAAATTCAGAGAGAAGGCAGAGAGAAACGACAGGCTGCTGAGGCAGAAATGCTTAAGATGGAGAATGATCTGAAGGCAAAACTGCTGGAAATCCAGCACTGACATATGGATAAGAGGAGCTGTTTGACATAGACAGCTCCGCTTTTTCGCTAAAAGGAGAGAAGATTATGTATCGTGATCATACAAAAGTTGTACAGATAGGAAATAAAAAGATCGGCGGAGGAAACCCGATCCTGATCCAGTCTATGACAAACACAAAAACAGAAAATGTAGAGGCAACTGTGCGTCAGATTCTGGAACTTGAAGCTGCCGGATGTGATATCATTCGCTGTGCAGTACCGACGATGGAAGCAGCACAGGCTTTAAAAGAAATTAAGAAACAGATTCATATTCCGCTCGTTGCTGATATTCATTTTGACTATCGCCTTGCAATTGCAGCAATGGAAAACGGCGCAGATAAAATCCGTATTAATCCCGGAAATATCGGAAGTACAGACAGGATTCAGGCTGTCGTGGATGTGGCAAAAGAACGTAACATTCCGATCCGTGTTGGTGTAAACAGCGGTTCCCTCGAGAAAGAACTTGTAGAAAAATATCATGGTGTGACGGCAGAAGGTCTTGTGGAAAGTGCACTGGACAAAGTTCGTATTATCGAAGAAATGGGGTATGATAATCTTGTGATCAGTATCAAATCTTCTGATGTTATGATGTGTGCCAAAGCGCATGAGCTGATCGCCGAAAAGACAGATCATCCGCTTCATGTGGGAATCACAGAGGCAGGAACTCTTTATTCTGGAAATATCAAATCAGCAGTAGGCTTGGGAATTATTCTGTCACAGGGAATCGGTGATACGATACGTGTTTCTCTGACAGGTGCACCGCTGGAAGAAATCAAATCTGCGAAACGCATTCTTAAAACACTTGGACTGCGTAAGGGAGGCATTGAAGTCGTTTCCTGTCCGACCTGTGGACGTACACGTATTGATCTGATCGGACTTGCAAATCAGGTTGAGGCAATGGTACAGGATATTCCGCTGGATATTAAAGTTGCCGTCATGGGCTGCGTAGTAAACGGACCGGGAGAGGCAAAGGAAGCAGATATCGGAATTGCAGGTGGAGTCGGCGTGGGACTTCTTATCAAAAAAGGTGAAATTGTAAGGAAGGTACCGGAAAATCAGCTCCTGGATACACTTCGTGAGGAATTGCTCCACTGGGAAGCATAAAGAGAGGCATAAAACGTGGAAAAAGAATTTTTCGATGTATTTCCCAACTTAAAAGTGAATGATCAGCTGCAGGAATGGCTTGAGATGGTTACTGTTTCGAGAGTGGCATGCAATCCGGCGAAAACCAGACTGTGGGTGTATATCCACAGTGAGCGCTGGATTCATAAGAAATATATCATGGCGCTGGAAAATCAGATTGAACGACAGTTTTTTGCAGGGCTGGAAATGCAGGTGACAGTGATCGAACGGTTCCATTTGTCCAAACAGTATTCACCGGCGAATTTTCTGGATGTTTACCGTTCCAGCATGGAAATAGAGCTGAAGAACTATAATATGCTTGAGTACAATCTGTTTAAACGTTCGCAGATTAGTTTTCCGTCTGACGAACAGATGGATCTGACACTTCCAGATTCTGTAATTTCCAGAGAAAAAAGTGAGATTCTTGTAGAATATCTGCAGAAAGTCTTCTGTGAGCGTTGTGGCATGAACCTTAAGATCAATCTGCAGTTTGTTGAAGCAGAAGAAAGCAAATACCGTAAGAATGCAGCTCTGCAGATCCGACAGGAAGTTGCAAACGTATTAAAACATGCAAAACTGACTCCGGAAGAGGTGCAGGAAGAAAAGACGGAAGAGGCCGCAGAAGCCCAAAAGGACAGCCAAAAAACAGAGACAAAAGCTAAATCAGATCAGAAGCAGAAAACTTTCGAAAAGAAAGGTGCACGTGGGGATTTCCATGGCGGCTTCCGCAGGGACAGCAATCCGGACGTGGTTTATGGAAGAGATTTTGAGGGTGATACGATCGATCTGGAATCCATAACAGGTGAGATGGGCGAAGTCATTATCCGCGGTCAGGTCATGGATGTAGAGGCAAGGGAGATCCGTAACGAAAAAACGATTTTGATTTTTCCTGTGACGGATTTTACAGATTCCATTGTGATCAAGATGTTTCTTCGTAATGAACAGGTGCCGGAGATAACAGAATCTGTGAAGAAAGGGGCTTTCCTGAAATTTAAAGGTGTTACGACAATCGACAGATTTGACAGTGAACTTACTGTCGGTTCGATTTCCGGAATTAAAAAGATTGCTGACTTCCGCAGTACGAGAATGGATACCAGCCCGCAGAAACGTGTGGAACTGCACTGTCATACAAAGATGAGCGATATGGATGGTGTTACCACTGCAAAAGATCTGGTCAAAAGAGCGTACGAGTGGGGGCATAAGGCAATCGCAATCACGGATCATGGTGTTGTACAGGCCTTCCCTGAGGCGAATCACTGTTTTGATGCATGGGGCGGGTGTGTACCGAAGGAATCCGATTTCAAAGTTCTTTACGGAATGGAAGCTTATCTGGTAGATGACCTGAAAGGTATTGTGACCAACAGTAAAGGACAGTTGATAGATGGAAAATTTGTTGTATTTGACATCGAGACGACAGGTTTCTCACCGCTGACCTGTCAGATCATTGAAATTGGTGCGGTCCGTGTGGAAAACGGGGTGATCACAGATCGTTTTTCAACATTTGTAAATCCGAAAGTACCGATTCCATACAGAATCGAGCAGCTGACAAGTATCAATGATTCAATGGTCATGGATGCACCGGATATTCAGACGATACTTCCACAGTTCCTGGAATTTTGTGAGGGTGCTGTCATGGTGGCGCATAATGCAGATTTTGATATGAGTTTTATCATTGAAAACTGCAAGAGACAGGGGCTTCCACAGGAGTATACATATGTCGATACAGTCGGTATGGCGCGTTTTCTTCTGCCAGCGCTGAACCGTTTTAAACTGGATACAGTTGCCAAAGCAGTTGGCGTATCTCTGGATCATCACCACAGGGCAGTGGATGATGCAGCATGTACGGCAGAAATTTTTGTACGATTTGTGGAAATGCTGAAAGAGCGCGATATTTATGATGTGGATGCACTGAATCAGCAGGGAAATGTTTCGGTCAATACGATAAAGAAGCTGCCAACTTACCATGCAATTATTCTTGCAAGAAATGAGACCGGGCGAATTAATCTGTATAAGCTTGTCAGCCAGTCGCACCTGAAATATTATCGCCGTCGTCCGCGTGTACCGAAAAGTCTTTTTCTCGAACACAGGGATGGGCTTCTGATCGGAAGTGCTTGTGAGGCGGGAGAACTGTATCAGGCAATTCTTCGAAATGCACCGGAACCGGAGATTGCAAGACTTGTTAATTTCTACGATTATCTGGAAATCCAGCCGCTCGGAAACAATGCATTTATGCTGGCAGATGAAAAGAACGACCGTATTCAGTCCAATGAAGACCTGATCGAGATCAACAAAAAAATCGTCAAGCTGGGTGACCAGTTCAAGAAGCCGGTCGTTGCGACCTGTGATGTGCATTTTATGGATCCGGAGGATGAGATCTACCGCCGTATCATCATGGCTGGAAATGGTTTTTCTGATGCGGATAACCAGGCACCTCTCTATCTTCGTACTACCGAGGAAATGCTGGAAGAGTTTTCCTATCTTGGAAGCGAAAAAGCAGAAGAAGTCGTTATTACAAATACAAACAAAATCGCAGATATGATCGAGAAGATTTCACCAATTCATCCGGATAAATATCCTCCGGTCATTGAAAACTCTGATCAGGATCTGAAGGATATCTGTTTTAATAAAGCACATGAGATGTATGGAGAAGTACTTCCGCAGATTGTAGAAGACCGACTGAATAAAGAACTTCACTCTATTATTTCCAACGGTTATGCGGTTATGTATATCATTGCGCAGAAACTGGTGTGGAAATCCAATGAGGATGGATATCTGGTAGGTTCCCGAGGATCTGTAGGATCTTCGCTTGCAGCAACGATGTCCGGTATTACGGAAGTAAATCCGCTGCCGCCACATTATCTTTGTCCGAATTGCAAATACAGTGATTTTGATTCACCGGAGGTGAAAAAATTTGGTGGTATGGCAGGTTGTGATATGCCGGACCGTATCTGCCCGAAGTGCGGAACAAAGATGAACAAAGAAGGCTTCGATATTCCTTTTGAAACATTCCTTGGTTTCAAAGGTGATAAAGAGCCTGATATTGACCTGAACTTCTCCGGTGAATATCAGGCAAATGCCCATCGTTATACAGAGGTTATTTTTGGAAAGGGTCAGACATTCAAGGCAGGAACCATCGGTACACTTGCGGAAAAAACAGCGTTTGGTTATGTGAAAAACTACTACGAAGAACGTGGACAGCACAAACGTTACTGTGAGATCAACCGTATCGTACAGGGATGTACCGGTATCCGAAGAACGACCGGACAGCATCCGGGCGGTATCATTGTTCTTCCTGTTGGTGAGGAGATTGAGAAATTTACACCGGTGCAGCATCCGGCAAATGACGAAAACAGTGATATCATCACGACACATTTTGATTATCATTCCATTGACGGAAACCTTCTGAAACTTGATATTCTCGGACACGATGATCCGACAATGATCCGTATGCTGGAGGATCTTACCGGCTTAAGTGCCAGAGATGTTCCTCTGGACAGCAAAGAAGTTATGTCTTTGTTTGCAGGTACGGAGGCATTGGGAATAAAACCGGAAAATATCGGCGGCTGTAAGCTTGGCTGCCTTGGTGTGCCGGAGTTTGGTACGGATTTTGCGATGCAGATGCTGATTGATACAAAGCCAAAGTATTTTTCTGACCTTGTACGTATTGCCGGTCTGTCTCATGGTACGGACGTATGGCTTGGCAATGCACAGACCTTGATCGAAGAGGGAAAAGCAACGATTTCCACCGCAATCTGTACACGAGATGACATCATGATCTACCTCATCAGTATGGGCGTAGAGAGCAGTCTTGCGTTCACTATCATGGAGGCCGTCCGTAAAGGAAAGGGACTTCGTGATGAGTGGGAAGCAACTATGAGAGAACATAATGTACCGGAATGGTATATTTGGTCCTGTAAAAAAATTAAGTACATGTTCCCGAAGGCACATGCTGCGGCATACGTTATGATGGCATGGCGTATTGCCTGGTTCAAGGTGTTTAAACCGCTGGCATATTATGCGGCATTTTTCAGTATCCGGGCAACGGCATTTTCTTATGAGACAATGTGTATGGGTCGTGAGCGTCTGGACTTTTATCTGGCAGAATTGCGTAAAAAGGGTGATGCAGCATCAAAGAAAGAACAGGATACTATCAAAGATATGCGAATCGTACAGGAAATGTATGCGCGTGGTCTGGAGTTTATGCCGATCGACCTTTACCGCGCAAAGGCAAACCGTTTTCAGATCATAGATGGGAAACTGATGCCGGCACTGAACTGTATTGAAGGTATGGGAGATAAGGCTGCCGAGGCCGTGGTAGATGCGGCAAAGCAGGGAAAATTCCTGTCAAAGGATGACTTCCGTGACAGGACAAAAGTCAGCAAAACAGTCATCGACCTTATGGATGATATGGGATTGTTTGGAGATATTCCGCAGTCGAACCAGTTTTCACTGTTCGACGGGGTAATTGCATGATCCTACATATATAAAAGTCATGTAGTAAGTTTGTATTACTGATTGGAATGTGGTATATGTTAACATGGCAAAAAGGAGAAGAACATGAAAAAAGAGGAATTGAGATATTTACAGAGACTTGCGGAACTGTACCCGACGATCGGGAAGGCTTCTACGGAGATCATCAATCTTCAATCGATTTTAAATCTTCCGAAAGGCACGGAGCATTTTATGTCGGATCTGCATGGCGAATACGAAGCGTTTTCACACGTGCTCCGAAATGGCTCCGGTGCAGTCCGAAAGAAAATAGATGATGTATTTGGGCATACCCTGAGCAACAGCGATAAGAAAGCGCTGGCAACTTTGATCTACTATCCAAAAGAAAAAATACAGCTGGTCAAAAAAACAGAAGATGATATGGAAAACTGGTACAAGATTACATTGTACCGACTGATCGAAGTCTGCAAGACGACGGCATCGAAATATACACGATCCAAGGTACGTAAAGCCCTGCCGCCGGATTATGCTTATGTGATCGAGGAACTGATCACGGAAAAGGCGGAGGTTCTTGATAAAGAAGCGTATTATGATTCAATTGTAAATACGATCATTCAGATCGGACGTGCAGAGAATTTTATCATTGCACTTGCAGAATTGATCCAGCGTCTTGTTGTGGATCATCTTCATATTCTCGGGGATATTTTTGACCGTGGACCGGGACCGCATTTTATTATGGACCGTCTGATGAAATATCACTCCCTTGATATCCAGTGGGGAAATCATGATGTTGTATGGATGGGAGCAGCTGTGGGACAGCGGGCATGCATTGCGACGGTACTTCGCAACAGCATTCGTTATGGCAATCTTGACATTCTTGAGGACGGTTATGGAATCAATATGCTGCCGCTTGCAACCTTTTCCATGGAAGTTTACAAAGATGATCCGTGCAGTGCTTTTGAGATGAAAGGTACTTCTAATTATAATGCACTGGAAAAAGAACTCGGCCAGAAGATGCACAAAGCGATTTCTATCATTCAGTTCAAGCTGGAGGGACAGCTTATCCGAAGACACAGGGAATTCCATATGGAAGACCGTTGTCTGCTTCACAGGATCGATCCGGTGAAGGGAACTGTGACGCTTCCGGACGGAAAGGAATATCCGATGCTGGATACAGAATTCCCGACGATTGACTGGAAACATCCATATGAGCTGACAGCAGGAGAGCGTGATGTGATAGAACGTATGGAAACAGCTTTCCGCAACTGCGAAAAACTTCAGAAACATATGCGCCTGCTTCTGGATAAAGGCGGCCTGTACAAGATATATAATGGAAATCTGCTTTTCCATGGATGTATTCCGTTGAACGAGGATGGAAGCCTGAAAGAAATCCAGATTTACGGAAAGAAATACAAAGGGCGTGAACTGTATGACATACTTGAGACTTATGTAAGAAGAGCATTTTTTGCAGTGGACAGTATGGAACAGCGAAAAGGGATGGATATTCTCTGGTTTATCTGGGCAAGTCCGTCGTCACCATTATTTGGCAAGGATAAGATGACCACATTTGAGAGATATTTTATAGCAGATAAAGAAACACACAAAGAGACGAAAGGTGCATACTATCATCTGCTTGAAGATGAAAAAGTAGTGGATACGCTGCTTCAGGAATTCGACCTTTCTCCGGAGCACGGACATATTATCAATGGTCACGTACCGGTACATCAGGGAGAGGGAGAAAGCCCGGTAAAATGCAATGGCAAGGTGATCGTTATTGACGGCGGCTTCTGCAAGGCATATCAGAAGGTGACCGGAATTGCAGGTTATACTCTGATTTACAACTCTTACGGGCTGATCTTAAGTGCACATGAACCGTTTACATCCAAGGAAGATGCCGTTTCAAAAGAAAGCGACATCGTATCAAACAGAGTGTCCGTACATTATACGTCAAAGAGACGCCTGGTGGGTGACACTGATACCGGAAAGGCACTGCGGGAGCGTATTGAAGAACTTATGCAGCTTTTGGATGCATATCGTAAGGGATACATAAAAGAAAAGAAATAGACAGAAATAAGAAACACAACAGGTAAGACTGAAACAGAGGTGGTACCAATGAGAAGAAAAAACAGGCTGAAAATGCTGCTGATTATCCTGATATCGATCTTTATTATGTTTGCGGCAGCGGCACTTCTTCTGGCAAGCTTTCAGAGAAGTGCGAGAGAAGCGAAGCAAAAAAAGGAAGCAATTGAAAATGCGGCAAAACTGACACCAACGGCAGAGCCTACAGCGATACCGTCTCCAAGTCCGACGCCGAGACCAACGGCTACACCTACTCCGGTTCCGGAGCAGAGAGTTACGTTTAATCCGGATAATTTCTGGGATTACTGGTACAGTACAGATGGCCTTGTAACAATCAATATTTACAATATCAGTCAGGATACCGTATCATTTAGTTTTTATCAGACGGATGCAGGACAGACACAGGCAGTATCTGCGGATATAACTGCAGAAGTTGCCGGCAATGCAGCGGCGTTTTCCTTCGGTGATTCAGCGGGAAACTCAGCGTCAGGTAATCTGACATTTGATAATGGGCAGCTTTATCTGAGAGTGACTACAGCAGAGCCGGTATCTTCCGTGTATCCGAATGTAAGCTGTATCATGAGCAGAAATCAGGTCGTGATCAACCCGCCGGAACCGACGGCTACACCGACACCTTCAGAAGAGCAGCCACAGGTCACCGCGGAGAGTGGGGAATATTTCTTCCCGGAGAGTAGCAGCCGTTATCTTACAGATGAAGAAATTTCCAACTATACCTCAGATCAGTTGGAGCTTGCAAAAAATGAGATTTATGCGCGTCATGGAAGACAGTTCGTGACGGATTATATTGCGGACTATTTTAACAGCAAATCCTGGTATCAGGGAACGATAGATCCGGAGACTTTTGATGCAGAACAGGGTTCTGTTTTTAATGAGTATGAAATCGCAAATATTAATAAAATCCAGCAGTGGGAAGATCAAAAAGCAAGTGAAGGAAACTGAGAAATTTTGATTTTATAATGAAAAAGAGGAAGCAATCCAATCGGGATGGCTTCCTCTTTTTTTCGTTGATGAAACAGAAATGACTATTTTACAGGTGCTTTGTTGTCGGTACGACCTACAAGATAATCAATCGTTGTGTCATAATAGTCAGCAAGGCGGATGAGCATTTCAATCGGAATGCCACGTGAGCCTGTTTCATAATGAGAATAGGAACGCTGACTGATATGCAGAATTTCACCAAGCTGTCGCTGAGAAAGGTCAGAATCTACACGAAGATCCTGAATACGTTGAAACTTCATAAGCTCACCTCCTGTTTTTTTGCAATTATAAAACAGACCGAAATGTGCTATTGCGTTTGGGAGCAAAATGGACTATAATGAAATGAAATACAGAGGGCTTATATACAAATTCTATCTATCTTTTTTGCCGCTCTTATTTATGGAGGGCTAAAATCTTTAAAATCCCATGAGTGATATAACAAAATACAGATTTATATGAGGTTCATTGAGAAGAAAATGCAAATCGGGAGCATTTACAGACAGAAAGGAGATTTATGTTTGCAAGTGTTTTTTCAGCAGCCATTTCAGGAATGGAAGTTCATCTCATAAAGGTTGAAGCAGATGTAAGTGACGGACTTCCTTCCTTCACTATGGTCGGTCTGCCGTCGACTCAGGTAAAAGAAGCACAGGATCGGGTACGTACAGCCCTTAAGAATAACGGAATCGCGCTTCCACCCAAGAGGATCACCGTTAATCTGGCACCGGCGGATATCAGGAAGGAGGGCGCAGGTTTTGATCTTCCACTGGCAGCGGCTGTACTTGCGGCTGCCGGCGTGCTTTCAGCAGCACAGTTGGGAAATGTAATGATGGCGGGAGAAATCGGATTGAATGGAGAAATCCATGCGGTATCTGGAATCCTGCCGATGATCATTCGGGCAAGGGAAGAAAAGTGTCGTTTCTGTGTAGTTCCGTATGATAATCTGAGGGAAGCACATCTGATCCCTGATATGAAAGTGATCGGTGTATCTAATCTGCAGGAGATGCTCCGCTATGTTGGTGCACCGGATTCTTATAAAAAGGCAGTGGAGACCAAAAGAAAAGAGAAACAGGAAAATGCAGTGGATTTTTGTGAGATCCATGGACAGGAAAGTCTGAAAAGAGCAGTCGAGATTGCTGTCAGTGGATTTCATAATCTTCTGATGATCGGTCCGCCGGGAGCCGGTAAGACGATGATCGCCAGGCGAATTCCGGGAATCATGCCGGAGCTTACAGTAGAAGAAGGACTGGAACTGACGAAAATTTACAGTATTGCCGGATTACTGCCGGCAGAAGACCCACTGATCCGGATACGTCCTTTCCGAAGTCCGCACCATACCTGTTCTGCACAGGCACTGGCAGGCGGCGGAAGGAATCCACGTCCGGGAGAAATCACGTTGGCACACAGAGGGGTACTGTTCCTTGATGAGATGCCGGAGTTTTCCAGAAGAAGCCTGGAAATCCTGCGTCAGCCACTGGAAGATAAGGTGATCCATATTTCGCGTGTTTATGGAACGTATGATTTTCCGGCACATTTTATGTTGTGTGCAGCAATGAACCCATGTCCCTGTGGATATTATCCGGATATGAACCGATGCAGATGTACACCGGCACAGGTAGGGCAATATCTAGGGAAACTCAGCCAGCCGCTTCTGGACAGACTGGATCTCTGTGCAGATGTTTCACCGGTAGATTTCGATGGGATGAGCAATGGAAAGATTGGCGAAAACACGAAACAGATACGTATGCGGGTAGAAGCAGCACAGCAGATACAGAAAGAACGCTTTAAGGATGAGAAGATTCAGTTTAACGGAGAAATGAGCGGAAAGCAGGTCGAAAAATTCTGCCATCTGGATGATTCGGCAGGCAGGCTTCTTAAGATGGCATTTCAGCATATGCCGTTCAGTGTGAGAGCGTATCACAGGATTTTGAAGGTGGCACGTACGATTGCAGATATGGAGGCTTCGGAGAATATCAATAAAGAACATTTAGGGGAAGCTTTATCGTATCGTTCCTTTGACAAAAAATACTGGAACTGAAAAATGATTAAAAACATTCAGAATAAAAATCAGGTAAAAGAGATAATGTATAGAGGAGATATTTATATGGAAGAAACTCAAAAAATGCCAATCAGGGAAGTAGGGGCGAAGGATAAAGAATATCCGGAAAAATTGCGTCAGTATACTGGAATGCCGGAGAAGTTATATATCAGAGGTAACTTTCCGGATCCGGAAAAACCGACAGCAGCGATTGTCGGTGCGCGGGCGGCAACTCCTTACGGGCGTATACAGGCATTTCGGTATGCGAGATACTTAAGTGAGGCGGGAGTACAGGTCATTAGTGGGATGGCTTACGGAATCGACACGGAGGCACATAAAGGGGCTCTGGAAGGAAGAGGAGGAACCTGGGCTGTTCTTGGAAACGGACCTGATATCTGCTATCCGTCAGGCAACAGAGGGCTGTATCAACGTATCCTGCGTACAGGTGGAGGAATCATCAGCGAGCAGACACCGGGGACAAAAGCACGAAATTATTTTTTTCCGGCAAGAAACCGGATTATCAGTGGACTGGCAGATCTTGTTCTGATCGTAGAGGCATGTGAAAAGAGTGGTTCCCTGATAACGGCACAGTGGGCCCTGGATCAGGGCAAGGCAGTTTTTGCTGTACCGGGACCGGTCAATGAGGAGAGAAGTATGGGATGTCATAAACTGATCTATGATGGTGCAGGAATTGCTTACACACCGGAAATCCTGCTCCGTGAGATGGGAATAGAGTATGAAAATCCTGTTAAAATAAAGACAAAAAATGACTTAGGGCTTGCAACCGATTTGAAATTGGTGTATAGTTGTCTCGATTTACGACCAAAATCTATGGATTTTTTGATTCAGAAAACAGGACTTCCGCCGGAAAAAATCGGCAGTCTTTTGCTGGAACTGACATTGTCAGGACTGGCACTTGAAGTCGGCAGACACTACTACGTAAAGACAACATAACAATGGGTGACGATGATTTTCCCGGAAGTTTTTATGAATAATGGATAAGTAGGAGAGATAGCATGGCGAAATATCTGGTGATAGTAGAGTCACCTGCGAAAGTAAAAACTATAAAGAAATTTCTGGGAAGTAACTATGATGTACAGGCATCCAACGGACATGTGCGGGATTTTCCCAAAAGCCAGTTCGGTATTGATGTAGAGAATGATTTTGAACCGAAATACATCACGATCAGAGGAAAAGGCGAACTTCTGGCAAATCTCAGAAAGGCTGCCAAAAAAGCAGATAAGATTTATCTCGCAACTGACCCTGACCGTGAGGGAGAAGCAATTTCCTGGCATCTGATGCAGGCACTGAAAGAAGATCCGTCTAAAATGCGCCGAATCTCCTTCAATGAGATTACAAAGACTGCAGTAAAAGCTTCAATCAAGCAGCCACGCGATCTGGATCTGAATCTTGTGGATGCACAGCAGGCGAGAAGAATGCTTGACCGAATGGTAGGTTATACGATCAGCCCGCTTCTGTGGGTAAAGGTCAAAAGAGGATTAAGTGCAGGCCGTGTACAGTCGGTTGCACTGCGTATTATCTGTGACAGAGAAGAGGAGATTAATTCATTTATTCCGGAAGAATACTGGAGTCTTGACGGCGAGTTCAAGATAAAGGGAGAGAAGAAACCTCTGCAGGCTAAATTCTACGGTACGGATAAGAAGCTTCCGGTCCATAACAGAGCAGAGATGGATAAAATACTGAAAGCACTGGAAAATGCGGAGTATGAGATCACAGAAGTTAAAAAGGGTGAGCGTACCAAGAATGCACCGCTTCCGTTTACGACCAGTACTCTGCAGCAGGAGGCTGCCAAGACGTTAAACTTTTCCACTCAGAAAACTATGCGTCTGGCACAGCAGTTGTATGAAGGTGTGGACATCAAGGGCAGTGGTACTGTTGGTCTGATCAGTTATCTGCGTACCGATTCCACGCGAATCTCACAGGAAGCAGATCAGGCAGCAAGAGAGTATATTGAAGCGCAGTATGGAGACGACTATGTTTCCACTACAGGTAAGACTGTCAAGAAGGAACAGAAGATTCAGGATGCGCATGAGGCAATCCGACCAACCGATATTACCAGACTTCCGGCAATGATCAAAGAGTCTTTGTCCAGAGATCAGTTCCGCCTGTATCAGCTTATCTGGAAACGTTTTACTGCCAGCCGCATGTCAGCAGCGAAATATGAGACAACATCTGTAAAAATCGGAGCAGGAGAATATACCTTTACAGTTGCGGCTTCAAAGATTGTATTTGATGGTTTTATGTCTGTGTATGTGCAGGAAGAAGATAATCAGAAAGGCAATGTATTAAGCCAGAGCCTCGAAAAAGGCATGAAACTGGAACTGACAGAATTAAAGCCGGAACAGCATTTCACACAGCCGCCGGCACATTATACGGAAGCATCTCTGGTAAAAGCGCTGGAAGAGCAGGGAATCGGACGTCCGAGTACGTATGCGCCGACGATCACAACGATCATCAGCCGTCGTTATGTGTCTAAAGAACAGAAAAATCTCTACGTGACAGAACTCGGAGAAGTTGTCAATAATATTATGAAACAGGCTTTCCCGAGTATTGTAGATGTTCGTTTTACTGCGATGATGGAAGGACTGCTTGACTGCGTGGAAGAAGGCACGGTTCAGTGGAAGACAGTTGTGCGTAACTTCTATCCGGATCTGAAGCGAGATGTTGACGCGGCAGAAAAGGAACTGGAAAAGGTTGAGATTCAGGATGAAGTCAGTGATGAGGTATGCGATGTCTGTGGACGTAACATGGTCATCAAATATGGACCTCATGGAAGATTTCTTGCGTGCCCGGGATTTCCGGAGTGCAGAAACACCAAGCCATATTATGAAAAGATTGGTGTGGCATGTCCGAAGTGCGGTAAGGATGTCGTGTTGAAAAAGACTCAGAAGGGACGTAAATATTACGGTTGCATTGACAATCCGGAATGCGATTTCATGTCATGGCAGAAGCCATCGGCAAAGAAATGTCCGAAGTGTGGAAGCTATATGGTCGAAAAAGGAAATAAGATTGTCTGCAGTGAGACAACTTGCGGTTATGTGGAGCAAAAGTCTAAAGAAGACTAAATATACAAATTTTCTGAAAATGCGGACAAAATCGAAAAAAATATAAAAATATCTTGTGTTTTCGCTATAAAACGTGTAAAATTAAAACATAAAGACAGAAACATCGAGAAAACATGAGAAGGAGGCCGTAATGAGCGTTCAGTTGTTGGATAAAACCAGAAAAATTAATAAACTTTTGCACAACAGCAGTTCCAGTAAAGTTGTGTTTAATGATATCTGTCAGGTTCTGATGGAAACTTTAAGCTCTAACATTCTGGTGCTCAGCAAAAAGGGTAAAGTGCTTGGAATCAGTCTGTGTCCGGGTGTCGAAGAAATCACTGAACTGATCGAGGACAACGTAGGCGGACATATTGATTCCCTGTTGAATGAACGTTTTCTGGGCGTATTATCTACAAAAGAAAATGTAAATCTTCAGACACTTGGCTTTGAACATGTAAACAGCAGCTGCTATGGTATCATCAATCCAATCGATATCGCGGGAGAACGTCTGGGAACTGTATTTATGTACAGAAATGACAGACCATATGATATAGAGGATATCATTGTCAGTGAATATGGCACGACCGTTGTCGGTCTGGAAATGATGCGTGCAGTCCATGAAGAAAATGCAGAAGAGGATCGTAAGCAGCAGGTCGTTAAATCCGCATTTAATACGCTGTCATTCTCCGAGCTGGAGGCAATTATTCATATTTTTGATGAGCTTGATGGTGAGGAAGGTATTCTGGTTGCAAGCAAGATTGCAGACCGTGTGGGTATTACGAGATCAGTTATTGTCAATGCACTTCGGAAGTTTGAAAGTGCCGGAGTTATCGAATCTCGTTCCTCCGGAATGAAGGGTACGTACATTAAAGTATTGAATGAAGTGATCTTTGATGAACTGGAAGAGATTAAGGCACAGAGGAATAAAAAATCTTCATAAATGAATATAGTCGTACAAAAAGCAAAAGCCTTTCCCATTTTGGGAGAGGTTTTTCTTTGCTTAAAATAAGAAAGTGAGAAAACAAGAGAAAATAAGAGAAAATAAAAGAATATAAATAAAAACCTATTGATTTATGACTGTAAAAAGAGTTGCACAAAATCACGAATTTCAATAATATAGGGACAGTGATTAGCACTCAAGCGAAATGAGTGCTAGTAATAAAAAGGCAACAATAAAGGAGGACATAGATCATGAAATTAGTACCTTTAGGTGACAGAGTTGTATTAAAACAGTTAGAAGCAGAAGAAACAACAAAATCCGGTATCGTACTTCCGGGACAGGCACAGGAAAAACCACAGCAGGCAGAAGTTATCGCTGTAGGACCTGGTGGAGTAGTTGAAGGCAAAGAAGTGAAGATGGAAGTTGCTGTAGGAAACAAAGTTATCTATTCCAAATATGCAGGAACAGAAGTAAAACTTGACGGTGAAGAATACATTATCGTAAAACAGAGCGACATTCTGGCAATTGTAGAATAGTAGTAAGCATTCAGTAGGTAGTATCCCGCGAGGTGATTTGGCATGTTTTGGCCAAAAGCCCGAGACATACAAGGCAAAATGCTATCACCGAAGGTGAATTGGAATGCATTTTGACTCGTAACTGAGAGGGTACTGAACAGTTATGAATAATATTCAGGAGGACAGTCATCATGGCAAAAGAAATTAAATTCGGCGCAGAAGCAAGAGCTGCACTTGAAGCTGGTGTAAACAAACTTGCAGATACAGTAAGAGTAACAATCGGACCAAAAGGAAGAAACGTAGTACTTGACAAACAGTTTGGTGCTCCGCTTATCACAAACGATGGTGTTACAATCGCAAAAGAAATCGAACTGGAAGACGGATTCGAAAATATGGGTGCACAGCTTATCAAAGAAGTTGCATCCAAAACAAATGACGTAGCAGGTGATGGTACTACTACAGCTACTGTACTTGCGCAGGCAATGGTTCATGAAGGAATGAAGAACCTGGCAGCAGGTGCAAATCCGATCATCCTGAGAAAAGGAATGAAAAAAGCAACAGATACTGCTGTAGATGCAATCAAAGAGATGAGCCAGAAAATCAGTGGAAAAGCTCAGATTGCAAACGTTGCTTCTATCTCTGCAAGTGATGAAGAAGTCGGACAGTTAGTTGCAGATGCAATGGAAAAAGTGTCCAACGACGGTGTTATCACAGTAGAAGAATCCAAGACCATGCATACAGAGCTTGATCTTGTAGAAGGTATGCAGTTTGACCGTGGATATATTTCCGCATATATGTCCACAGATATGGAAAAAATGGAAGCAAACCTTGAAGATCCATACATCCTGATCACTGACAAAAAGATCAGTAACATTCAGGAAATTCTTCCGTTACTGGAGCAGGTTGTTCAGGCCGGTGCAAAACTTCTCATCATCGCTGAAGATGTAGAAGGTGAAGCACTTACAACTCTGATTGTAAACAAATTAAGAGGAACATTCCAGGTAGTAGCTGTTAAGGCTCCGGGATATGGTGACAGAAGAAAAGAAATGCTTCAGGATATCGCAATCCTGACAGGCGGTCAGGTAATTTCCGAAGAACTGGGTCTGGAACTCAAAGAAGCTACAATGGCTCAGCTTGGACGTGCAAAATCCGTTAAAGTTGCAAAAGAAAACACAGTTATCGTTGATGGACTTGGTGACAAGAAAGCAATCGAAGATCGTGTTGCTCAGATCCGTAAACAGATCGAAGAAACAAAATCTGAATTTGATAAAGAAAAATTACAGGAAAGACTTGCAAAACTGGCAGGTGGCGTAGCTGTTATCCGTGTTGGGGCTGCAACTGAAACTGAGATGAAAGAAGCAAAACTTCGTCTGGAAGATGCTCTTGCAGCTACAAGAGCAGCAGTAGAAGAAGGAATCATCGCAGGTGGCGGATCTGCATACATCCATGCATCTAAAAAAGTTGCTGAGCTTGCCACAACTCTGGAAGGTGATGAGAAGACTGGTGCGAACATCATTCTCAAAGCTCTGGAAGCTCCGTTATTCCACATTTCTGCAAACGCAGGACTGGAAGGCTCCGTTATCATCAACAAAGTAAGAGAATCCGAACCGGGCATTGGTTTCGATGCTCTGAATGAGAAATATGTAGATATGGTAGGTGCTGGTATCCTTGACCCGGTTAAGGTTACAAGAAGTGCTCTTCAGAACGCAACAAGTGTTGCTTCTACACTCCTGACTACAGAGTCTGTAGTTGCCACAATCAAAGAAGATACTCCGGCTATGCCGGCAGGTGCTCCGGGAATGGGCGGCATGATGTAAATAAAGTACAAAAATTAAGGGATTGGCGTCATAGACGCTGATCCCTTTTTGTGATAAAATTATTTAAAATACCTTTAAGGAGAAGATGATATGAGTGACCTTTATTCAGAATTTCTGGTGAAGAAAGAATCGACAGCAAAGGATACAATAGTTAAGTACGGGTTGATCGTGCTGACCATTCTTGCGGCAGGAGCCGGGCTGTTTATCAGTCCATTGCTTCTGGTTCTGGCAATTGCGCTGGGAGTTGCATGTTATTTTGTGATTCCGCGGACGGATCTGGAGTATGAGTATCTTTTTGTAAACGGGGAATTTGACATTGACATGGTTATGGCAAAGTCCAAACGTAAAAAAGTGATGTCTGTGAATCTGTCAGAAGCAGATCTGATCGCTCCGCTGAATTCCCACAAAATGGATTATTACAACGGAAACAGCCGCATGAAAACACTGGATTATTCTTCGGGAAATCCGGAACACAAACGCTTTGCAATCATCATGAAAGCCGGTGGGGAGAACAGCCGGATCATCATTGAGCCGGATGATGAGATGGCAAAAGCTATCAAAAATTCAGCTCCGAGCAAAGTTTTTTTGGATTGACACCTCAGTTCTTTTTTGTTACACTTTGAATCAAAATCAAAACAACATAATACAAGGGAGGAAATGCAATGGGTACAATTATCGGTGAAGGCATTACATTTGATGACGTCCTGTTAGTTCCGGCATATTCAAAAGTAATTCCGAATCAGGTAGATGTTACAACACACTTAACGAAAAAAATCAAGCTGAACATTCCTATGATGAGTGCAGGAATGGACACAGTTACTGAGCATAGAATGGCAATTGCAATGGCCAGACAGGGCGGTATCGGTATCATTCATAAAAATATGTCCATTGAAGCACAGGCTGAGGAAGTAGATAAGGTAAAACGTTCTGAGAACGGTGTTATTACTGATCCATTCTTTTTATCCGCAGATCATACACTTGAAGATGCCAACAATCTGATGGCAAAATTCCGTATTTCAGGTGTGCCGATCACAGAAGGCAAGAAACTGGTAGGTATTATTACCAACCGAGATCTGAAATTCGAAACTGATTTCACAAAGAAAATCGGAGAATGCATGACTTCTGAGGGACTGATTACAGCCAAAGAAGGAATCACACTTGAAGAGGCAAAGAAAATCCTTGCCAAATCCCGTAAAGAAAAATTACCCATTGTAGATGACGATTTTAATTTAAAAGGTCTGATTACGATTAAAGATATCGAAAAACAGATCAAATATCCTCTTGCAGCAAAAGATGAGCAGGGACGTCTGCTCTGCGGTGCAGCTGTTGGTATTACATCCAACGTGCTTGCACGTGTAGATGCTCTAGTAAAAGCAAATGTTGACGTAATCGTAGTAGATTCTGCGCATGGTCATTCCGAAAACATTCTCCGTGCCGTACGCCAGATCAAGGATGCATATCCGGATCTTCAGGTAATTGCAGGTAATGTTGCAACCGGTGCAGCTACAAAGGCACTGATTGATGCTGGCGTAGATGCGGTTAAGGTTGGTATCGGACCTGGTTCTATCTGTACCACACGTGTAGTTGCAGGTATTGGTGTTCCACAGATCACAGCAGTTATGGATTGTTATGAAGTGGCAAACCGCTACGGTATTCCGGTCATCGCAGATGGCGGTATCAAATATTCCGGAGATATCACAAAAGCAATTGCTGCCGGAGCAAATGTCTGCATGATGGGAAGCATCTTTGCAGGATGCGATGAGAGCCCGGGAACATTCGAACTTTATCAGGGACGTAAATACAAAGTATACCGCGGTATGGGATCTATCGCAGCTATGGAAAACGGCAGTAAAGACCGTTATTTCCAGGAGAATGCGAAGAAACTTGTTCCAGAAGGTGTAGAAGGCCGTGTGGCTTACAAAGGACATCTGGAGGATACTGTATTCCAGCTTATGGGAGGTCTTCGTTCCGGTATGGGTTACTGTGGAGCAGAAGATATCGAAACACTGAAGACAACCGGCAAATTTGTAAAAATCTCCGCAGCTTCCCTGAAAGAATCTCACCCACATGATATTCATATCACAAAAGAAGCTCCAAACTACAGCGTAGACGAATAATTGTTTAAATTTTTGTTCTTGCTAAACTGAATAAATTAGTATATTATGAAGACAACGACTGCATGACTGGCGGAAGTAGGATGAACTACAGGGAGTGCAGTAAGTGAATGTGCCGACCGCCTGGGCAGCCTGATAACAGACTGACCAGGCGGTCTTTACTTTCGATTTAAAATCAAGGTGGCGCATCCGATTCTATTATGTACAAAAAAGGAGAATGATCATGGAAAAAATCTCACTGGAAAATGAACTGAAAAGCAATTCTTATCCGGGACGCGGAATTATCATCGGACGTTCTGCAGACGGAACAAAAGCAGTAACTGCTTACTTTATCATGGGAAGAAGCGAAAACAGCAGAAACCGCGTATTTGTCACAGAAGGAGAGGGTATCCGTACACAGGCGTTTGATCCTTCTAAGCTGACAGATCCGAGCCTGATCATTTATGCACCGGTGCGTGTTCTTGGAAACAAAACCATCGTGACAAATGGTGATCAGACCGATACAATTTATGAAGGGCTGGACAAACAGCTTACTTTTGAGCAGTCCTTAAGATCTCGTGAATTTGAACCGGATGGACCGAATTATACACCTCGAATTTCCGGTGTGATGCACATTGAGAATGGAAATTACAGCTATGCGATGTCCATTCTGAAAAGTGATAATGGAAATCCGGATTCCTGTCTCCGTTATACATACGCTTATGAAAAAGCAGTTGCCGGCGAAGGCCGTTTCATTCATACATACAAATGTGACGGAAATCCGCTTCCGAGCTTTGAAGGAGAACCGAAACTGGTTGATATTCCAGATGATATAGAGGCATTTACAGAACTGCTCTGGAACAGCCTGAATGAAGACAACAAAGTTTCTCTGTTTGTACGTTATATTGATATTGCAACAGGTACTTATACAACAAAGATCGTAAACAAAAACCACTAAGGAGGAACAGACGAAGATGAATGAATTACAGTTAAAATACGGATGCAACCCGAATCAGAAACCTTCCAGAATCTACATGGAGGAGGGAAAAGATCTTCCGATCAAAGTTCTGTCCGGAAAACCGGGATATATTAATTTTCTTGATGCATTTAACGGCTGGCAGCTTGTACGTGATCTTAAAAAAGCCACAGGACTTCCGGCGGCTACTTCTTTCAAACATGTTTCTCCGGCTGGAGCTTCTGTAGGACTTCCGCTTACAGAGACACTTGCAAAGATCTACTGGGTAGATGATATGAACTGGAAAGAGTTTTCTCCGCTTGCATGTGCATATGCAAGAGCAAGAGGTGCGGACAGAATGTCCTCTTTCGGTGATTTTATTTCGCTTTCGGATGTCTGTGATAAGGATACAGCAATGCTGATCAAGAGAGAAGTTTCTGATGGTGTGATCGCACCGGGATATACAGAAGAAGCACTGGAAATCCTGAAACAGAAGAAAAAAGGAAATTACAATGTGATCGAGATTGATCCTGATTATGTACCGGCACCGCTGGAACACAAACAGGTATTTGGTGTGACTTTTGAGCAGGGACGTCAGGAACTGGCAATTGACGATGAACTGATCTCCAATATCGTAACTGACAACAAAACTCTTGCAGAAGAGGCAAAACGTGATCTTAAGATTTCTTTGATTATTCTGAAATATACACAGTCCAACTCCGTATGCTTCGTAAAAGACGGTCAGGCAATCGGTGTTGGAGCCGGACAGCAGTCACGTGTACATTGTACCAGACTTGCCGGACAGAAGGCAGATAACTGGTTCCTTCGTCAGAGTCCGAAGGTGCTGAATCTTCCGTTTAAGGACGGCATCAGCAGAGCAGAGCGAGACAATGCAATCGATGTTTTCATCGGTGAGGAATATATGGATGTGCTTGCTGATGGAGAATGGGAGAGAAGATTTACTGAGAAACCAGAAGTCTTTACAAGAGAAGAAAAACGTGCATGGCTGGATCAGTTAAAAGGCGTAACACTTGGTTCTGATGCGTTCTTCCCATTCAGTGATAATATCGAGAGAGCACATAAGAGCGGTGTGGAATTTATTGCACAGCCAGGCGGATCAGTCAGAGACGACGATGTGATCGCGACATGTAATAAATATGGAATGGTGATGGCGTTTACGGGAATCAGACTGTTCCATCATTAAAGAAAAGAGTATATATTTATATTACGACCACCCGGTCATTTATGTATCTGTATGAAAACGGCTTCGAAAGTGCAGGTTTCTAAGATGTATCAATCCTGTTAAGGGCATTCCCCCAACAATACAAACTCACAGGTTCGGACAGTGTATTGTTGGGGGAGTAACACAGGATGGATACAACTAAGAAATCTGGAACTTTCTGCAGAGGTTTTCAACGAGATACATAAATGACCGGGTGGTCTGTATATAGGGGACGGGAGCAAAGCGAAGCAGTGGGAGGTATTGGTGAAGGAAATATAAGATTAAATATATAGAAGGTTGCTGATAATATAAGAAATAGGATTAACAGGGCATTGTGTAATAAAAGGTGCATTATTAAAAATAAAAAAGAATCAGGAAATTATCCTGACTCTTAAATAAAAAGAGCGATAGACGGGGCT
>NZ_QRXT01000010.1:0-74070 GCF_003460065.1 Ruminococcus sp. AF17-22AC | reverse complement strand
CTGACTCTTAAATAAAAAGAGCGATAGACGGGGCTCGAACCCGCGGTCTCGACCTTGGCAAGGTCGCGCGTTACCAACTACGCCACTATCGCATGTGTCTTGCTGAGGCGTGTCCCTCATCGACAAGACATATAATACCAGATATAATTGTACTTGTCAAATGTTTTTTTGAAAAAATTTGAAAAATTTATAAAAATATAATTCTGGCATGAAAAAGGGATTAAATATGATAATAGCGTAATACGTGTTCGGGATAATGTTGGTCTCCGTAGTCCCACGGTCCGGCTGTAGTATACAGTGGATTTTCTTCGGAACGTGCAGTCTCGCCGCTGGCGATCTTTGCGAAAGCTTCGGAACTTTCGACAGACCAGGAGGTGATTCCGGTTTTTTCGAGATAATTGAAGTATACATCTGCACCGAAATTGTACCCCTGAAGTGCAAGGCGGATATGAACCAGATCATCAGGCCCTGTGGCACCGGCTTTATTAAGGGCATATCTCAGCTCCTGAATGCCGCAGGAAATGGAGTAGTCTACATCAGTGATCCCATTAGGCACCTGTGGGTATTGGGTGTTGTAGGCACCTTCTGAAGACTGCATAACATCTGTACCCTGTCCGGAGCTTTCCTGCATCATGAGTGCAAGAATCAGATCAACATAATCTGACATATCATAATTCGCAGCCTCTGCTTCTACTTTACTGCGATATCCCTCACAGGTAGAGTTAATCGTATAGGTCTTTTGTTTATGGTTATCAACGGGACGAAGAACTGCAATGCAAAGAAGGAGTATACACACCAGTGCCAGAAATATTTTCTGGAGTCGTACCTGCTTTTGGCGATTCTTAAGCCGTTTATTTTTTGTAAGATTTATGTTTTTCTTTTGTGTTTTCATATTCTTATTGTAGCTTGTAGTGGGGAATTTGAAAAGAAAAAAATTCTAAGGATTTTCTTAAAATTTCGTGAAAAAACGGTATAAATTTGAAATGATGAATTTCTTGTGCTAAAATAAGCCCGAGTATAAGAGACAGGGAAAGCAAGTCTATGGAAACGAGGTGAAGCATGTGAAGAAAAAAGCATGTGCGATTTTAGTTGGGACAGTCCTGATCTGTCAGACAGCATCAGTTTATGGTGCGGTACAGGATTATCAGGCAGTGACGAAAGCAGATAAAGAAGATAACAAAACAATACAGACATTTCAGACAGAAGATGGCGACGGCAATGCGGTGACGGTTGCTGCCGTTCAGGATACTTTATATGTGACGGCGAAGGATGCCGGGATTTATTCAAAACCGGGTGAAGATACAGAGAAGCTGGCTGACGTCTCACTGGGAGATGAACTCATCCGCAGTGCTGTCTGCGACAATGGATGGAGTAAAGTTTCCTGTGAGGTGGACGAAAATCAGATAATTGGCTACATTCAGAATCAGATGTTGAGCGATACCGATCAGATTGAACCTGTCAATAAAGAAGTGGAGGTCAAGAGTGATGCCACAGTGCTGGATTATCCCGGAAGGAAAGATGGAGAGGTAATAGGAGAAGTTCTTGAACTTGATCAGGTAAAACAGACGGGAACGGTAAATAAGGTCTGGAGCAGGATTGAATATCAGAATGCAGACGGGACAGATGCGGTGGGATATATTCCTACAAGCTGTCTGAATCTTCCGGAGACCGCTGAGACAGAAGAAGATACGATTGATAAGGATAAAGATGCAGGAACACTTCATGAAAGTAAAGGCAAGGGTGTATTTGCTGATGCACTGGAAGAAGATGAGCAGAAAGTCACAGAAGAGAATGGAGTGCAGGTTGGCACGCCGATAGCAGCATCTTCAGATGCAAATCTTGTGGATCTGGGTGTGTTTAAGATAACACATTACTGCCCTTGCAGTATCTGCTGTGGCCCGTACGCAAATGGTATTACATCCACCGGTGTGACAGCGACGACGAACCATACGATTGCAGTTGATCCATCTGTCATTCCTTACGGAAGCAAAGTTGTGATCAATGGACAGGTTTATGTGGCAGAAGACTGTGGTGGTGCAATTAAGAACAAACGTATTGATATTTACGTTGCCACACATGCCGAGGGAGAAGCAAAAGGTACATATGATACCGAAGTATATCTTTTAAAATAAGAGGAGAAACATTTTACAGAAAAGTGTTTATAACAGAGAAAGGCAGGAACTCGAAGAAGAGCTCCTGCCTTAAAATTTGTTTCCTGAAATGTTTTTTATCGTGCCATCATATAGATTTTTTCCATATCTTTCATGTTGAGCTGTTTGAATACACCGATTGTACGGGTATCTTCGAAACTGCATTTGAAAGCCAGCTCATGAATCTGCTCATCTGTGAGATCCAGACCAAGTTCACGAAGATTTGTCGGCATGTGAATGGAACGGAAGAAATCTTCCATGGCTTCAATTCCGGCAAGTGCTGTGCTTTCGTAATCTGCAAAGCAGGGAATATCAAAAATGTTGGTTGCAAACTGTGCAAAACGTTCAGGGTTGGCATCATATACATAACGTGCCCAGCTTCCCCAGATTGCGGAAAGTCCGGCACCGTGTGTTACATCAAACATGCCGCCGAGTTCGTGTTCCAGCTGATGGCAGGCCCAGTCACCGCCACCAGTACCACATCCGGTCAGTCCATTGTGAGAAAGACTTCCTGCCCACATGATTTCGGCTCTTGCATTATAGTTACCAGGTTCATTCAAAAGGATACGTGCATTATAGATGACAGTTTGCATCAGAGATTCGCTGATGCTGTCTGTGATTTCCATGGTTTCAACGTTGACAAAATAACGTTCCATTGTATGCATGAGAATGTCCACACAGCCACTTTCTGTCTGATATTCCGGTAATGTATAAGTAAGACGTGGGTTCATCAGTGTAAATTTCGGGCGACAGAGGTCGCTGCGGGTGCTTCCGCGTTTCAGCCATCCGTCCTCGTTTGTGATGACACAGGAACCGCTCATTTCACTTCCGGAAGCTGCAATTGTAGGAATCGCACCGATTGGAATGCAGGCAGTTGGAACTTCGGTCTTTAAGAAAAAGTTCCAGACATCTGTCCATGGGTTTGCGACACCGTAGCCGATTGCTTTTGCGGAATCAATGACACTTCCGCCACCGACAGCGAGGATAAAATCTATGTTTTCCTTCCGGCAAAGAGAAATTCCTTCCCGCACTTTGGAAAGACGTGGATTTGGAACAACTCCGCCCAGAGTAACAAAATCAAATCCGGCATCTGTGAGACATTTTTTGATATCATCGATCAGACCGGATTTTACAGCACTTTTGCCACCATAATGGATCAGTATTTTGTGACAGTTATAATCTTTCAGGATTTCTCCTATTCTTAAATGTGTATCTTTTCCAAAAATCACCTTAGTCGGTGTGTAATATTCAAAACTTCTCATAGTGTAGTAATACTCCTTATTCAGAATCAGGCATAATACAATAAAAATATATCACAAATGTAACAGAAATTACAGAAAAAACGATGAAAAAATTAAGAAAAATGAAAAAAACATGTCTTTAAAAAGTTAAATAAAACAAATTCTCTTGAGGAAATCAGAAATCTCTCGTATAATAAAAGAGCAGAAACAGGAATAAATGCTGAAATTTTTTACAAAATAGTGTATATTATAAAGCAATGAAATATGAATCAGAAACGCAGGTGATAAGATGGAAGATGTAATCATCATCGGTGCGGGCCCGGCAGGGATTTCCGCAGCGTTATATACTGCCAGAAGTAATCTGAATCCAATAGTGATCAACAATGGAATCGGAGCACTGGCAAAAGCAGAAAAAATCGAAAACTATTATGGGCTGGAAGAACCGATATCCGGTGAAGAGCTTTATGAGCGTGGACTTGTACAGGCAAAGGCTCTGGGCGTGCGGATCATTGAGGCACAGGTGCTTGGAATCAAAGGTTTTGACACATTTACGGTGCAGACAACGGCAGGAGATTTTGATACAGTCAGTGTGATCCTTGCGACAGGAAGCAGACGGACTGCACCATCGATTCCTGGAATACGTGAGTTTGAGGGAAAAGGTGTCAGCTATTGCGCAGTTTGTGATGCGTTCTTTTACAGAAACCGTGAAGTGGCAGTTCTCGGAAACAGTGATTTTGCCCTTCATGAAGCAGAAGAACTTCGAAATGTGACCCCATCTGTAACCATCTATACAAATGGAAAGGAACCGGAGTTTTCCAGAGAACATCCGATTGCAGTCAATACCATGAAGATTCAGGCAATCGAGGGGGATGATCTTGTTTCAGGTCTTCGAATGGAAAATGATATCCATGCACAGGAAGACGGAGTAGCAGAAGCGTCCTTTTATCCGGCGGACGGTATTTTTGTAGCGCTCGGAACAGCCGGCAGTGCGGAAATCGCACGTCAGATGGGTGCTGAGCTGACCGATAAAGGAAATATTAAAGTCAATTCAGAGATGGAGACAACGATTCCGGGACTTTTTGCGGCAGGAGACTGTACCGGAGGGCTGCTTCAGGTATCGAAAGCGGTTTATGAAGGCAGCATGGCTGGAATCAGTGCCGGTAAATATGTCCGGCATAAAAAATAATCCACAGACTTGATAATATTACTGAAAACGCAGATACTAAATCACAGAATATAGAAAAGGAGAACAATTATGGCAAAAACAATTACTTCACAGAATTTTGAAGAAGAAGTTTTAAGATCAGAAAAACCGATTTTGATTGATTTCTGGGCAACATGGTGTGGGCCATGCATGCGTCAGGGCCCAATCGTAGAAGAACTTGCAGAGGAAGGTTATAACGTCGGTAAAATCGATGTAGATCAGGAAATGGGACTTGCGCAGCAGTTCAGGGTTGTCAGTATTCCGACACTTCTGATTTTTAAAGACGGCAAAGAAGTACATCGTCTGGTAGGTCTGACTGCAAAAGAAGATATCAAAAAAATTCTGGATGAATAATAGCGGGAAGGATTTGGGACATTCATGAAAATCTTACTTGCAGCATGCAATGCAAAATATATTCATTCAAATCTGGCTGTTTATGATCTGAAAGCATATTCCTCGGATTATGATAAGGAAGTCTTTCTTCGGGAATACACGATCAATCAGCCAAAGGATGAGATTCTTAAAGATATTTATGGCAGTGGAGCAGACGTTGTCTGTTTCTCCTGTTATATCTGGAATATTTCGTTTGTACGGGAACTGATTCGTGATCTGGCCAAAATTCTTCCGGAAATCGCTTTCTGGGCCGGTGGACCGGAGGTTTCTTATGATGCGGAAAAATTTCTGACAGAAATGCCGGAAGTGACAGGAGTACTGGTGGGCGAAGGAGAAAAGACATTCCACGATCTTCTCGAATATTACATAGACGGGAAGGGAAGTCTTGGAGAAATCAGAGGAATTGCCTATCGTGATGGTGAAGAAATACGGCATAATGGATGGCGGGAGCTGATGAATTTAAGTGAGATCCCATTTGTTTACCAGCATCTTGAGGAGTTTGAGAATCGTATCATTTATTATGAGAGCAGCAGAGGCTGCCCGTTTTCTTGTAGTTACTGTCTGTCTTCTATAGACAAAAAACTCAGATTCCGTGATCTGGAACTGGTAAAAAAAGAACTGCAGTTTTTTCTGGATCACAAAGTTCCACAGGTGAAATTTGTAGACCGTACATTTAACTGCAAACACGAACATGCCATGGCTATCTGGAAATATATTCTGGAACATGACAATGGTGTGACGAATTTTCACTTTGAAGTTTCGGCAGATCTTCTTCGTGATGAGGAAATGGATCTGATGGCAAAAATGCGTCCGGGACTGATCCAGCTTGAAATTGGTGTGCAGTCAACAAATCAGGAGACGATTCGTGCGATTCATCGTCATATGGATCTTGACAAGCTGGAAAGGTGTGTTGACCGTGTGCACAGCTTCCGAAATATTCATCAGCATCTGGATCTGATCGCGGGTCTTCCGTACGAGGATTATGATACATTTCACCGCTCTTTCAATGACGTGTACCAGATGAAACCGGACCAGCTGCAGCTGGGCTTCCTGAAAGTTCTGAAAGGTTCCCTGATGAAAGAAGAAGCGGAAAAATATGGAATTGTTCACAAAGAAAAAGAACCATATGAAGTGCTTTCCACGAAATGGATGCCGTACGGAGATGTGTTGAAGTTAAAAGCAGTGGAAAGTATGGTGGAAGTGTATTATAATAGTGGTCAGTTTCAGCATACACTGGAATATCTGGTTCCGCTGGCAAAAGATGCATTTACTTTTTATGAGAGTCTGGGTGCTTTTTATGAAAAGAAAGGTTACAGTGAAATTTCTCACTCCAGAATGAGACGTTATGAGATTCTGCTCGAGTATTTGCAGGAAGAAACAGATGTTTCAGTTGAGAAAGCATCGCAGAAGATGCTTTATGATCTGTATCTCAGAGAAAAACTGAAAAAACGTCCATCATTTGCGCCGGATCAGAAAGTATATGAGACAGCCATATGGGATTACAGAAAAGCAAATCACATTCCCAAAACGGCGCATATAGAAGTATTTGCGGACGGCAGAGCAGTTCTGTTTGATTATGAAAGACGCGATCCGCTGTCCAATAATGCGTACACAGAAACGATTCAATTAACAGCGTAGTTATTAAGGCAAAATTAGTTAATAATGTGATAAATGACACGAGGTGACAGATAAAATGGGAATGTTTGATCCAAAAAAAAGAAAAATCATCACAGCAGTGATTGCAGTGATCCTTGTTCTTGCAATGGTAGTTCCGAGTATTCTTTCTATTCTGCTGTGAGCACAGAGCAGAATGACGAAATAAGAAATACCGGAGGGAGATTATGAAATTAGGACAGCAGGCACTGGAGGCACTGCAGGCAGAAATCACGGGGAGACTGAAACCGGGAGAAGATCTGGTAGTAGCGGGAGAAATCGGAATATCTGGTACTCTGGTACTGATCAGCCGGGAAAAAGAAAAATTGCGTAAATATTTTTCGGAGAGTTTTCTTTATATGAGTACAGATACGCTGCAGAAATGTAAAGTTTCCAGAGAAGATGACTTCTGGATGGACAAGAGGATTTCTGCATTGTATTTTACAGAAGAAGGCGGAATCTTAAGCGGTCTCTGGAAGATGGCAGAGGCATCGGGAGTCGGTCTGGATGTGGATCTTCGGAAGATTCCGATACGTCAGGAGACGATTGAAGTCTGCGAACGACTGGATGTGGATCCGTATAAACTGGAGTCTGAAGGAACGGTACTTTTAGGCACCGGACAGGGGGATGCCCTAGTGCGTGAGCTTGAAGCACGGGGAATCCATGCGGCAGTGATTGGCCATACAGATAAAGGAAATGACCGGCTGCTTCACAGTGGAGAAATCACCAGATATCTGGAACGTCCGCGTTTTCATCACTCAGGAAAGGAAAAGAAACATGGCAAAGCTTAATATTGTATTGCTGGAACCGGAAATTCCGGCAAATACAGGAAATATCGGAAGAACCTGTGTGGCAACCGGCACAAAACTGCATTTGATCGAGCCGCTGGGATTCAGCATCAGTGAAAAAGCACTCAAAAGAGCCGGAATGGATTACTGGAAAGATCTGGATGTGACAACTTATCTGGATTATGAAGATTTTGTAGAAAAAAATCCCAATGCAAAGATTTATTATGCAACGACAAAAGCATTAAAAACTTATACAGATGTACAGTATGAAGATGATTGTTATATCATGTTCGGAAAAGAAAGTGCGGGAATTCCGGAAGAAATTCTGATGGAACATAAAGAAAAATGTGTCCGGATTCCGATGATCAATGATATTCGTTCACTGAATCTCAGTAATTCTGTGGCAATTGTGTTATATGAGGCGCTGAGACAGAATCAGTTTGACCACATGCAGCTTAAGGGACAGCTTCACAACCACACATGGGAATAAAAGCATATATAAGAAAAAAGAAGGCAAAGCGGAGAAAAATTTCTACTTTGCCTTTTCTAATGTAAAAATAAATTCGGTGCCGATACCTTCAGTACTGATAACATTGATGTGCTGACCATGTGCGTTGATGATTTCTTTGACAATTGCCAGACCGAGACCGGTGCCTTTCTGGTCTTTGCCACGGGATCGGTCGATTTTGTAAAAACGTTCCCATATTTTATGAATGCTTGCTTTTGGGATTCCGATTCCGTGATCTTTGACAGAAACAAAGATTTTGCCATTCTTTTCGGTGGTTTCAATCGTAATCGTTGAGTTATCCGGACTGAATTTGATTGCATTACTGAGAAGATTATACAAAACCTGCTGGATCTGTTCCATGTCGGCCTGTGCCAGCAGTTCCTTGCCGGACAGAATCAGCTCCAGAAGAATATTACGGCTGGTGCAGGAACCCTCAAAGGAAGCTGCGGTTGCTTTGATTACACCGTTGATATCAAAAGGCTGAATGTTCAGCATACGTTTTTGAATATCGAGTTCGTTGAGAGTCAGAAGCCCGCGGGTAAGCTTTTCCAGACGCTCTGTTTCGTAGGAGATGATCTTTAAGTACTTTTCCTGCATTTCCACAGGAATCGTACCGTCGATCATTGCCTCTATATATCCTTTGATAGAGGTAAGCGGAGAACGGAAATCGTGGGAAATGTTGGAAATAAACTGTCTCTGGTATTCTCCGCTGCGATTCAGTTTATCAGCCATATAGTTCAGGTTTTTTGCCAGATAGCCCATTTCATTTTCGGAATCAAGGGGGATCTGATAAGAAAGATTTCCGTTTGCAAATTCTGAAGCACCTTTTGTGATTTCCCTCAGTGGACGGCGGATATACCGGCTGTACCACAGAAAGAGCGCTGCTGCAACCAGATAAGTGATGATATACAGAAGCTGGATGATCCACAAAAGACCGCTGCGGCTCTGGTAGAGGTCACTCATCAGATAATGAACAGCAACATACCCTTTGATATTCATATCTTCAATGATCGGAGCAATCGTGCTTAAACGAGCTTCCGGGAAATAACCATAGAAGTTCCCAATCTGGTAATAGTTGCTTCCCCAGGAAGCAGGATTAAAACCATCCAGATCAATTGGATGATCAGGAGAAATATCCTTGCGTGTACTCAGGATGAGCTGACCGTTGCTGTTAATGATCCAGATGATCGTATCATTACCTGTGGCAAGAGACAGATTGTTCTGGATTTCTTCCATATCAGAAGAGGTAATGCTGTGGCTGACCAGATCACTTTTGGCAATCCGGTGCGCAGTCTGATACATATCGGAACTGATGGATTTTTCCAGCTGGTTTTCCAGAAGATGGGAGCCCACGTATGTTACCACAAAAAATCCGAGTACACCAAGCAGGATATATATGCCAAAAAATATCGAGATCAGTTTCTTTTTCATTTGTTTTTGACCTCAAATTTATAACCGATGCCCCAGACGGTGGAAAGGCTCCACTGCGGATGATCTTTGATTTTTTCACGCAGACGTTTGATGTGTACGTCTACGGTTCGGGTATCGCCAATATATTCATATCCCCAGATATGGTCAAGAAGCTGCTCTCTGGTAAATACCTGATTTGGAGAGGCTGCCAGAAAATAGAGCAGTTCCAGTTCTTTTGGCGGCATATCCACCTGTCTGCCCATATAGGTGACAGAATAGTTGGTAAGATTGATTGTCAGATCCGGGAAACTTACACATTTTTCATCAGGGTTACCGGCTGGCTGACGAACCTTGAAACGACGGAGAACGGCGCGTACACGGGCAACCAGTTCCTTCGTGTCAAAAGGCTTGATGATATAGTCGTCGGCACCAAGTTCCAGACCGAGAACTTTGTCAAAAGTTTCTCCTTTGGCAGAAAGCATAATGATCGGAACGTCGGAATTGTGACGGATTTCGCGACAGACCTGATAACCGTCGATTCCCGGAAGCATCAGATCGAGCAGAATCAGGTCAGGATGAAAAGTATTGAATTCTTTCAGTGCCTGTTCTCCGTCATTTACGATTCTGGTTTCAAAACATTCTTTTGTAAGATATAAAGAAATCAGTTCAGCAATGTTGTTGTCGTCATCTACGATTAAGATTTTCTGTTTTGTTACCATGGTATTCGCCTTTCTGTTATTTCTTGAATTCTACGATTGTAACACCGGCATCGCCCTCGCCAAATTCACCGAGACGGTAGGATGCGACATGCTTCTGGCGTTTCAGGTAATTGTGTACACCTTTTCTAAGTGCGCCGGTTCCCTTACCGTGAACGATTCGTACTGTTTTCAGATGTGCGATATATGCATCATCCAGATACTTGTCCAGCTCTGCAATCGCCTCGTCAACGGTTTTGCCGAGAAGGTTGATCTCGGTGGAGACGCTTGCAGATTTTGACATGCGGATCTTTCCGGCTCCGGTCCGGGAAAGAGAAGGTGTAGTGATCACCGGTTCATCAATCAGTTCCAGATCAGAAATATGAACTTTGGAACGGATGATTCCCATCTGTACAAACAGATATCCTTTGGAATCAGGGCGCGTACTGATCGTACCTTTGAGATTCATACTGAGGACACGTACAGTATCACCCGGACGGACATCTTTTGCGGTGAGCTCTTTCTTTGGCTTCTTTTTGGCAGCTGGCTGAGACATCTTTTGTTCTGTTTTATTGAGTTTCTGACGAAGTTTCTGACGTTCCCGTTCCACGGCCGCCGTATCTACATAATCATTATGGAATTTATGGAAAAGCTTCATGGTCTGATCTGCATAATCTTTTGCTTCCTGCAGAACTTTGTGGGCTTCTTCGTTTGCCTGACGGATGATGCGGTCTTTCTGAACATCCAGCTTTTCCTGTTTGCTTTCTAACTGTTTTTTTAGTGTTTCGATTTCCTGTTTGTACTGTGCAATTTCCGTGCGTTCGTTTTCAATTGTGACACGGCTTTCTTCGAGAGAAGTCAGGACGTCTTCGAAAGACTCGTCCTGTTCATTGATCTGTTCTTTTGCTTTTTCAATGATGGACTGAGGAATGCCGAGTTTGGAGGAAATTGCAAAGGCATTACTTTTACCCGGAATACCGATCAGGAGACGATAGGTCGGGCTTAAGGTTTCTACATCAAATTCACAGCAGGCATTTTCGACACCTGACGCGGAGAGGGCAAATATCTTCAGTTCACTGTAGTGAGTAGTTGCCATGGTCCGGATTCCACGCTCGTGAAGATAAGAGAGAATGGAGATGGCAAGTGCTGCGCCTTCTGTCGGGTCCGTTCCGGAACAGAGCTCATCAAAAAGTACGAGAGAATGACGGTCTGCTTTATCCAGAAAAGAAACAATATTGGTCATATGTGAGGAAAAAGTACTTAAGGACTGTTCAATACTCTGTTCATCACCAATGTCTGCATAAACTTCATGAAAAAGTGCAAGTTCGCTGCGGTCAAGTGTCGGAATATGAAGCCCGGACTGTCCCATAAGAGTCAGAAGGCCGACTGTCTTGAGGGATACGGTTTTACCACCGGTATTCGGACCTGTGATGACAAGAAGATCAAATGTGTCACCGAGCCGGATGTCGATTGGGACCACTTTCTTTTTGTTGATGAGTGGATGGCGGGCCTTTTTGAGATTGATGCGTCCTTCATCGTTAAAAATCGGTTCGCTGGCATTCATATCCATGGCAAGTGCAGCTCTTGCAAAAATGAAATCAAGCTGTACCATGATCTTAAGGTTCAGTGAAATAGTTTCCTGTTCCAGTGCAATCTGCTGGCTGAGATCTGCAAGGATCACTTCGATTTCTTTTTGCTCCTGTAACTCCAGTTCGCGAATGTCGTTATTTAATTTAACAACAGACATCGGTTCGATGAAAAGTGTAGAACCGGTGGAGGACTGGTCGTGGATCATTCCGGGAACCTGACCTTTGTATTCGGCTTTAACCGGAATACAGTATCTGCCGTTTCGCATGGTGATGACAGAATCCTGCAGATAAGTACGGGCACCGCCGTTTACCAGTGAAGCGAGCTGTGTGTGGATTCGGTCATTAGTGATTTTCATATTGCGGCGGATCTGGCGAAGTGCCGGGCTTGCATCATCACTGAACTCATCCTCAGAAATAATACATCTGCGAATTTCGGCAGAGAGTGGTGTCAGTGGAGAAAGTGCATCAAACATACCATCCAGAGAATCGACCGGAAGATCGTTTCGTTCTTTACGTGAATATGCTTTGACTCTGGAAGTATTTTCCAGAAGAGCGCAGATAGCAAGAATTTCCTGAATACCGAGAGAACTTCCGATTTCCAGACGTTTCAGGGAACCACGTATGTCTTTGACACTTCCGAAAGAAACAGAGCCTTTCTGAAAAAGTCTTGTCAGGGCATCCTTCGTCTGAATCTGCATCAGACGGATCTCTTCAAGATCGGTGGAGGGTTCCAGATTTTTACAGAGCTGCTTGCCCATATAGGAAGAAGCTTTGTCTGTAAGTTTTTCTATGATTTTTGGATATTCCAATGCATTAAGTGCTTTTTGATTCATAATAACTCCTCGTTGCTGAATTGGCTTAGTTTACCAGTTTCTATTCTACATGATTTAGGCAGGAATGAAAAGAAAAATGTGAAATTTTGTTCATAAAAACTTCATAAAATCCGACTCTTCAGAAATACTTGTCGAAAAGTGTCGAATTGTAATCTATTGTGTTATAGCAGAAGTGGCAGTATGATAAAAGAAAAAGGTGTGCGAGTATATATAGTGACTGTTCTTGTTTTGTTACTGTTTATTCCGTTCACAGCAACCTTGTTTTACTTTTAATCGTTAAATCAGTAAGGTTTTTCTTGTGTAGAATATAGCATTAAAGTATAATAAAAGCAGTTTTTTGCACACGTTTAAAAGTTATAATAAGGAAATCGGCAAACCAGATGAAAGTCTGGGACGCAAAGCTACAGGGCCTGTAAAATGGCAGCCAGTTGCATAAAATGAGGTGCACTGTCTGTGAGACGGTGTTTTTTTATTTTTATGATGTTATTTCACAGACGTAATCATCATGATTTTATCGGGAAGAGAGAATAATATGAAAATCAAAAAAATAGCAGGGATGGAAAAGAAATGAAAGAAAAAAGAGTGATCGCAGGCATTCTGCTTGTGGGAATTTTAGCAGTCACCCTGACAGGGTGTAAAAATACAGACAGCAGAAATAAAGAAACCGAAAAGCCGGTCATCACGCTTGGCAGCGACAACTATCCACCATACAATTATCTGAATGAAGATGGTGAGCCTACGGGCATAGATGTAGAACTGGCGGCAGAAGCTTTCAAAAGAATGGGATATCAGGTGGATGTTGTCCAGATTGACTGGGAGAAGAAAAAAGAACTGGTGGAGAGCGGAGAGATTGACTGTATCATGGGCTGTTTTTCCATGGAAGGACGCCTTGATGATTACCGATGGGCCGGACCGTACATAGCAAGCCGTCAGGTGGTTGCTGTAAATGAGAACAGTGATATCTATAAACTGAGTGACCTGGAGGGAAAGAACCTGGCTGTTCAGTCCACAACCAAACCGGAAGGCATCTTTCTGAACCGGACAGATGAGAGAATTCCAAAACTGGGAAATCTGATCAGTCTTGGACACAGAGAGCTGATCTATACGTTCCTGGGGAAAGGATATGTAGATGCAGCTGCCGCACATGAGGAATCGATTGTCCAGTATATGAAAGATTATGATGCAAGCTTCCGTATCCTGGAAGAACCTTTGATGCTCACCGGAATAGGTGTTGCTTTCGCAAAAGATGATGACAGAGGAATCTGTGAGCAGATGAACCAGACTCTGGAAGAAATGCGGCAGGACGGCACGACTCTGAAAATCGTTGGAAAATATCTGGATGATCCGGAAAAGTATCTGGAGGTGGATGATCTTGGATATTAAGAGAAAGAAAAAAGAAAAACGAATCCGGCTGATCGGTGGTCTGATTGGAATCTGTGTGGCTGTAGTCTCTCTGTTTTATTTCTTCCACGCAGAAAAAGCGGAAGCAGAGAAAAGAATGGTGGAGATTGTAAATTATGTCAAAGTGCAGTGTTCAACCTACACTCATTATAATGAATCTTCGGAATCCAAGAGCCTTCTCCGTGCTATTGAAAGTGCCAGACAGATGAGTACAAATATTAACATGGAAACAGAAAACGGCGGTCAGCTGAGCCGGGAATTGCTGAAAGGAAATCTGCAGACTCTCTGGGTGGATGGTATCATTGTACTGGATAAAGAAGGAAAGACGGACTGTGAATACAGCACGGATGAATCTCTTGCCAATGAGATTACGGAGTATCTGCAAAAAGAAATTATCACGGATTTTGCCGGATATGAAGAAAGATCTTATTCGGAACGTTTTATCAGAGAAGACGGGTCACGTATCGACATTGCAGCCTGTGCCAGAAAAGATGCACCGGGTATCGTTGCTGTTTATTATTATACATCTCCGGAATTTGTCAGAAACTATACATTGACGATACAGGGGCTTTTAAACGGCTATAGTGTCCAGAAAGATGGAACGATTATTGTTGCAGATGATGGAACAGTTGTTGCCAGCAATGATGAGAGCATGTTAGGGCAGAATACAGCCGGCAACGAGGTCGTTCAGGCAATGAAAAAGCATACAGACAGTCAGCACATTTATCATTTGAAGAATGAAGGAACCGGATGTTACGGGATCATGCTGAAGCAGCGGGATTATTATATTTATGCATATCTTTCGGACACTGAAGTGTTTCATAACCTTCCATTAAGTGTAGCAGGTGTTGTTTTTCTTTATTTTCTGATATTCAGTATATTCTTATTCTGGAGTCACAGAACCAATCAGGTACATCAGAAACTGGAACAGGAAAAAGATGAAAAATATAAGGCAGAACTTCTGACAGCAGCAAAAAAGGCAGAAGCTGCCAATGAGGCAAAAACAGAGTTTCTTCAGCGAATGAGCCATGATATCAGAACTCCGATCAATGGAATCTGCGGTCTGGTCAATATGGCAGACCATTATGCAGATGATATGGAGAAACAGACGGAATACAGGACAAAGGTTAAAGAGGCATCTAATCTGCTGCTGGAACTGGTAAATGATGTTCTGGACATGAGTAAACTTGAGTCAGGTGAAATCGTTCTGGAAGAGATTCCATTTAATCTGAGCAAAATTTCCAGGGAAGTATTTGTTGTGATCGAGCAGATGGCAGCAGAACAGAATATTCAGATCAAATGGGAGAAAAAAGAAATCACACATCGTGATCTTATTGGAAGTCCGGGGTATGTGAAACGTGTGATGATGAATATTCTGTCCAATGCGATGAAATATAACAGAGAAAACGGACACATCTATATCAGCTGTATTGAAATTCCATCCGGACAGCCAGAAACGACGACAATGGAATTTGTCTGCCGGGATACCGGAATCGGAATGACAGAAGAGTTCCAAAAACATATTTTTGAACCATTTGCACAGGAACATTCAGGAAGCCGTACAAAATTTGCCGGAACAGGTCTGGGAATGCCGATTGCAAAGAAACTGATTGAGAAAATGGGTGGAACGATTACCTTTGAAAGCGTAGAAGGCGTAGGGACGACATTTGTGATCAGGGTTCCATTCCGGATTGATACAGACAGGGACAGCAAAGTTGAAACCGGAGAAAAAACAGAAGTTTCCATCCGCGGGCTGCACATTCTTCTGGCGGAAGATAATGAGCTGAACATGGAAATTGCAGAATTTATGCTTCAGAATGAAGGTGCTGAGGTGACCAAAGCCTGGGATGGACAAGAAGCTGTTAAGATATTCGAAAAAAGCAGGTCTGGTGAGTTTGATGTTATTCTTATGGATATCATGATGCCGGTCATGAATGGTTATGAAGCTGCAAAGATGATCAGGTCTCTGGACAAAGAGGATGCAAAGGCAATACCGATCATTGCAATGACAGCAAATGCGTTCGCGGAGGACAGAATAAGAGCAAAAGAAGCAGGAATGGATGAACATGTTGCTAAGCCTGTTGACGTAGAATTACTGATAAAAGTAATTCATAGATTGGTGGAGTGATGAAAAAATATGGATAAAAGACAAAAAATACTGATTGTAGATGATTCAAAATTTAACAGGGATATATTGAAGGAGATTCTCGGAGAAACTTATAATTATCTGGAAGCTGAAAATGGAAATCAGGCAATCCAGATGATAGGAGAAAATATTGGGATTGATCTGATGCTTTTGGATATCAATATGCCACAGATGAACGGCTTTGAAGTCCTGAAAATAATGAAAAGAAGTCAGTGTATTGAAGAAACTCCTGTAATTATGATCTCTTCTGAAGAATCTGTTGATACTATGCGAGAAGCATATGAGATGGGAATCACAGACTATATCACACGGCCGTTTGACTCTGTTATTGTAAAGAAAAGGGTCCAGAACACGCTGAGCCTTTATGCAAATCAAAATAATCTGGTCAATGTGGTTGTAGACCAGATTTATGAAAAAGAAGAAAATAATAATATTATGATCAGAATTCTAAGTAGTATTCTGGGATCCCGTAACAGTGAGAGCAGGGAACACATCCTGCATATTAAAACAGCAACGGAAATGATGCTGAGACAACTGATAAAAATAACGGACGTCTATCATCTGACAGAAGCAGATATTGCTTTGATCACAACTGCATCTTCACTTCATGATATCGGTAAAATCTATATCCCGGAAGAAATACTGAATAAACCAGGAAGACTGACGGATGAAGAATTTAAGATCATGAAAACTCATAGTAAGCTTGGAGCAGATATAATCCAGGATATACACTTACCACAAGAAAAGCCGCTGGTGCATACTGCATGGGAAATCTGCAGGTGGCATCATGAAAGATGGGATGGAAAGGGATATCCGGATGGACTGAAAGGTGAAGAGATACCGATTTCTGCGCAGGTTGTATCGATTGCTGATGTTTATGATGCACTTACCAGTGAAAGATGTTACAAGAAAGCATTCGATCATGATACAGCAATCAAAATGATTCTGGATGGACAGTGCGGCCAGTTTAATCCAATCCTTCTTAAGTGTTTGAAAGAGCTAAGCCCCCGGATTTTCAAAATATTCAGTAACGAGACGGATGATAGTAAACAGTATTATGAAGCACAGAGGCTCTCTAATGAAATTCTCAGTGAAAAATCTTTACCGCGCAAAAACTATTCCCAGCATCTCATCAAAGTCATGCAGGAAAAGATAGATTTCTTTAAGAAAAACAGTGGCAGGAACTCTGTTGATTACAATGCAGTTTCAGGTCAGCTGACTATAATAAATGAAAATCAGCAGACACTATATCAGAGAGATGATCCAAAATTTGATGTATTCAAAGAGTTTGAAGTAAGTGAAGAAGATGTTCAACATATCAAGGGGTTACTGGCTCATACATCTGTGCAGGATAAAGAAATCTCTGTGCAGATAGAAGCGAAGCTGGAAAATAACCGTCAGCTGTATAATCTGAAATTGCATACGTTGTGGTCTCCATTAAAGAAAGATGGCTATATAGGAATTATTGGATATATTGACAGTGCAAAATAAATTAAGGAGGACTCGTAATGAAAAAGAAAAAATGGAACAGAGTTTTGGCTGCACTTCTGGCAATGGTGACAGCCGTATCACTTCTGTCAGCATGTGGCAGTAAAAGTGCGGAAAAAGAAGATGCAGAAACAATCACGGTGTACTTATGGAGCACAAATCTGTATGAAAAATATGCACCATATATCCAGGAACAGCTTCCGGATATCAACGTTGAATTTGTAGTCGGGAATAATGATCTGGATTTCTATAAGTTCCTTAAGGAAAATGGTGGATTACCGGATATTATAACCTGTTGTCGTTTTTCGCTGCATGATGCAAGCCCGATGAAAGACAGTCTGATGGATCTTTCCACAACCAATGAGGCAGGTGCTGTCTATGATACCTATCTTAGCAATTTTATGAATGAGGATGGAAGCGTAAACTGGCTCCCGGTGTGTGCGGATGCGCATGGTTTTGTAGTGAACAAAGACCTTTTTGAAAAGTATGATATTCCTCTTCCGGCAGATTATGAAAGCTTTGTCTCTGCCTGCCAGGCATTTGAACAAGTGGGTATTCGTGGCTTTACTGCAGACTATTATTATGATTATACCTGTATGGAGACACTGCAGGGGTTGTCAGCATCAGAGTTGTCTTCTGTAGAAGGACGTAAGTGGCGTACTGCCTACAGTGACCCGGATAATACAAAGAGAGAAGGACTGGACAGTACTGTCTGGCCGAAGGCTTTTGAACGTATGGAGCAGTTCATCCAGGATACAGGGCTTAGCCAGGATGATCTGGATATGAATTATGACGATATAGTTGAGATGTATCAAAGCGGCAAGCTTGCCATGTACTTTGGCAGTTCTGCCGGTGTAAAAATGTTTCAGGATCAGGGCATAAACACGACATTTCTTCCATTCTTTCAGGAGAACGGTGAAAAGTGGATTATGACTACGCCATATTTCCAGATGGCTTTAAACCGTGATCTGACAAAAGATGAAACACGCAGAAAGAAAGCAATGAAGGTGCTGAACACAATGCTTTCAGCGGATGCGCAGAACAGGATTGTTTATGATGGACAGGATCTGTTAAGCTACAGTCAGGATGTGGATCTTAAGCTTACAGAATACCTGAAGGATGTGAAACCTGTGATCGAAGAAAACCATATGTATATCCGCATTGCATCAAATGACTTTTTCTCCGTTTCCAGGGATGTGGTGTCTAAGATGATCTCAGGAGAATATGATGCAGGGCAGGCCTATGAGTCATTTAACACGCAGCTTCTTGAAGAAGAATCTGCTTCTGAGGATATCGTGCTGGATTCACAGAAATCTTATTCCAACCGTTTTCATAGTAGCGGCGGGAACACGGCATATTCTGTTATGGCAAACACTCTGCGTGGCATTTATGGGACGGATGTGCTGATCGCAACCGGAAACAGCTTTACGGGAAATGTGCTGAAAGCCGGCTATACAGAAAAAATGGCGGGAGACATGATCATGCCAAATGGTCTTTCGGCTTACAGCAGCAAGATGAGCGGAGCCGAACTGAAAGAGACAGTTAAAAATTTTGTAGAAGGCTATGAGGGCGGATTTACTCCGTTTAACCGGGGCTCTCTGCCTGTGGTCAGTGGCATTTCCGTGGAAGTCAAAGAAACAGATGATGGTTACACATTGAGCAAAGTTACAAAAGATGGAAAAAAAGTTCAGGACGAGGATACTTTTACGGTAACCTGCCTTGCTACACCAAAACATATGGAAGCTTATCCTGCAGATGAGAATATTGTGTTTGAGGGAGGAGATACCACTGTGAAAGATACCTGGACAGGACATATTTCAGATGGTGATGCCATTCTTGCAGAGCCTGAAGACTACATGACTCTGAGGTGAGAAGAATGGATATTAAGAATCATAATAAAGGTAGAAAGAAACCTGTCATGGGAAAACGATTCCGGATAGCTGTCTTTACAGCTGTTTTACTGGGAATTGTTCTGTTGGTTTTCCGGTATTCCAGATTTGTGTCGAAAACTATTTATGAGGAAAGTGTTTCTCATCTGACGGAAGTTTTTCATCAGTCTGATAACATGCTGAGGGAACTGACAGATAAGAACCTGACCTATCTTCATATGTGGGGGGAGAATCTGCAGAATATTTCCAGCGAAGATGAAATTCATGATTATATTAAGAAAGCGCAGGAAGATGCCGGCTTTTTGGAATTCTTTTTTCTGTCAGCTGACGGGAACTATAAGACGGCAACAGGGGAAAACGGGTACCTTGGATTACAGGGAAATACTGAAGAGGAGATCCGGCGGGGAAATGATGTTATTGCGAATGCAACAGTTCCCGGAAAATCTCAGCTGCTTGTTTTTGCCACTCCCAGGGCGCATGGAATCTATCAGGGATTTGAATATGATGCAATTGCCATTGCGTATGAAAATTCTGATATTGTAGATGTGCTGGATATTTCTGCCTTCAATGGAGATGCTCAGAGTTTTACTGTTCATCCGGATGGCCGTGTTGTGGTCGATCATTCTTCTGAGTCATGGGGGAACGTGTATAACTTCTTTGGCGTTCTGAGAGAACATTCAGACATGTCCGAAAAAGAAATCAATGAGCTTTCGGAAAAGTTTAAAGCAGGATGTACCGATGCGATGCTGGTGAATCTGGATAAAGAGAATTACTATCTGGTCTATGAAAAATCGGATATCCAGGACTGGATGTTTCTGGGACTTGTAAGGGAGGATATCGTCAACGCCAGTATGAACAGTCTGCAGCGCAGTACAATGCTTCTTGTCAGTGTGGTTGTGCTCTGTATTGCCGCTTTACTTATCAGCTTTATTATTCAAAAAAGCAGGGCAAGTCTCAGGAGAAAAGATACAGAGATCCTGTACAGGGATGAGCTGTTTCAAAAGCTGTCAATGAATGTGGATGATGTTTTCCTGATGCTGGACGCCAAAACATATCAGGCAGATTATGTCAGCCCGAATGTGGAAAAACTGATGGGATTTACGGTAGAACAGATCCGGAAGGATATTTATATTCTGGGAAAACTGCATCCATGGGATTCTGAGAATTCGAAGAAGAATTATCTGGAGGGAATCCAGACTTCGGAACAGCAGGAATGGGATTTTGAATATCTTCATCAGAAAACAGGAGAACGACGCTGGTTTCATATTGTGGCAATGGGCAGTGAGGTGAATCGGAAGAAGAAATATATTCTGGTTATGTCGGACCGTACCTCTGACAGGAATATGAATCAGGCACTTTCTGAGGCAGTACGTGCTGCAGAGACAGCAAACAAGGCAAAGAGTACTTTCCTTTCCAATATGTCTCACGATATCCGGACACCAATGAATGCAATCATCGGTTTTACTACACTGGCTGTAAGTAATATTGATGATAAGGAAAGAGTACGGGATTATCTTGGGAAAATTCTTTCGTCCAGTAACCATCTGCTCTCACTGATCAACGATATACTGGATATGAGCCGGATTGAGAGTGGAAAGATCCATCTGGAAGAAACAGAAGTCAGTCTGTCGGATGTACTTCATGACCTGAAGACGATCATCAGTGGGCAGATTCATGCGAAGCAGCTGGAACTTTATATGGATGCAATGGATATTACGAATGAGGATGTCTATTGTGACAAGACGCGTCTGAACCAGGTGTTGCTGAATCTTTTGTCAAATGCAGTTAAATTTACACCTGCAGGAGGAACCGTTTCTGTCCGGATCAGACAGCGTTCTGGAACACAGAAAGGCAGTGAGCTGTACGAGATCCGGGTAAAGGATAACGGAATCGGCATGAGCCAGGAATTTGTACAGAAGATCTTTGCTCCTTTTGAGAGGGAGCGTACTTCCACAGTCAGCAGGACCCAGGGCACAGGACTTGGCATGGCCATCACTAAGAACATTGTGGATATGATGGGCGGAACCATTGAGGTTCAGACAGAACAGGGCAAAGGCACCGAATTTATTGTTCGTCTGCCATTCCGGATTCAGTCTGAGCACCAACGTATAGAGAAGATTGCTGAACTGGAGGGCCTTAAGGCGCTGGTTGTAGACGACGATTTTAATACCTGTGACAGCGTGACAAAAATGCTTGTGAGGGTTGGAATGCGTTCGGAATGGACACTTTCCGGCAAGGAAGCTGTTCTACGTGCACGACAGTCTATGGAACTTGGAGATGCATTCCACGCTTATATCATCGACTGGCGTCTGCCGGATATGAATGGGATAGAGGTCACCCGTCAGATCCGAAGCTTAGGTGATGATACACCGATCATTATCCTGACTGCTTATGACTGGTCTGATATCGAAGCAGAGGCCAGGGCAGCAGGAGTGACTGCATTCTGTGCGAAACCTCTGTTCATGTCGGATATCAGAGAAACTTTGATGACTGCCATCGGCCAGAGTCAGTCTGAACCAGAAGATTCGGTTCTTCCGGCAGCAGGTTCAGATTTCAGAGGCAGATGTATACTGCTTGTGGAAGATAATGAACTGAACAGAGAAATTGCGGTGGAGATCCTTAATGAATATGGATTCCTGGTTGATACCGCAGAAAATGGAGCAGAGGCAGTGGAGAAAGTTAAAAATTCAACATCAGGTAAGTATGATCTGGTGCTGATGGATGTGCAGATGCCGGTAATGAACGGATATGAAGCTACAAAGCAGATCCGTGCGTTGGATGATCCTGCACTGTCGGGAATCACTATCCTTGCCATGACTGCCAATGCCTTTGATGAAGACAGAAAGAAAGCACTGGAATACGGTATGGATGGGTTCCTGTCCAAACCAATTGTCATAGAGGAATTGATCAGCACCCTGCAGAGAAACCTGAATTAGCTGTCCAGAGTATTAGCCCCCACAAATAAAGGAAACAAAAAATATGGATAATAATAGAAAAAAATCAACCGTACTATGTGCAGGTATATTTGTGGTTTTAGTAATATGGATAATATTGACAGTACCTTGCCAGGCTGCTGAGACGGATAACGATGAAAAGCAGTCACAGATCATACGTGTCGGTTCATTTGAAGATACCTTTGATTATGTCGACAAAAACGGTGTCAGACGAGGTTATGGCTACGAACTCATGCAGGCTCTGGCAGGTTATACCGGATGGGAATTTGAGTATGTGAAATGCGACTGGTCTGACTGTTTTGATAAGCTTGAAAATGGTGAGATTGATATCATGGGTGATATCTCTTACACCGAGGAACGTGCAAAAAAGATGCTTTTCTCGGATGAACCGATGGGTGAGGAAAAATATATCCTTTATGCTGATTTATCGGATATGGATATTGGGACGTCTGATTTCAAGTTTATGGATGGTAAACGTGTAGGTGTGCTCATAGATACAGAACCTGAAATCATGCTGACAGAATGGGAAAATAAGAATGGCATACATACAGAGCATGTAAATGTGTACAATAATGATGATGTCGAAAAGAAATTAGCAAATCATGAGATTGATTGTTTTGTATCTCTGGAAGAATCCATCTGGTCTGAACAGGGAATAGCATCCGTTACCACGATCGGCAAATCAGGCATATATTTTGCAATAAATAAAGAGCGCAGCGACATCAAGACAGAGCTGGATTATGCTATGCGTCAGCTGGAACAGGATAGTCCTTTTTTTAAGGCAGACCTGTATAAGAAGTATTTTACGCTTGATTATAACCAGAGCCTTACAGGCGGAGAAAAGTCATGGCTGGAAGAGCATGGTGACATCCGTATAGGATTTTTGAACAATGATCCGGCAATTTTTTACAGGGACGAAGCAACTGAAAAACTTACGGGTATGCTGGCAGAATATACCTCTTATGCCAAAGACTGTCTGGGGAATCGGGCACTGAAATTTTATATGCAGGAATATGACAGCTATGACGAAATGACGCAGGCTCTGCAGAATTGTGAGATTGATATGGTTTTTTATGCCGGCAGAAATCCTGATTTCGCAGAAAAAAACGGGTATGCACTTACAAACACAGCCTGGACCTACAGCCTGATGGCGGTAACGGATGAGGGAAAGTTTGATGAGAACAGGGTGTATACAGTAGCTGTACCAAAGGAAAAAGACGCCTTAAAACAGCATATTGCTTTCGGTTATCCGCAATGGAAGCTGGTAGATTATGATTCGCTTGAGGATGCCGCAGATATGGTCATGAATGAAAAAGCAGACTGTTTTCTCATAGGAACCAGTCAGGCACTGAAGTATGATAACAATCGAGATTTCAAGAGTGTTCCACTTACCAAAACAATGGAAGCGTGTTTTGCAGTAAGAGGTGGAGAAGGAACCCTCTTATCGATATTAAATAAAACCTTAAAGGCCATGCCGTCTGACATGCTTACAAGCGCACTTGCTATCTATGACAGTACAGAAGACAAGGTGACTTTTTGGGACTTTGTAAAAGACAATATGTTTGCATTTTTTGTCGCCATAGGATTTTTTTCACTCAGCATCATTAGTATTATCTTCGTACTTTTACGGAAGGCAAGGAAAGCAGAAGCTGTTGCAAAGCTTGCGGCAAATGATACACAAAAGCTCAATGACAAACTGGAAATCGCTTTGAAAAAAGCAGAGGATGCCAGTCTGTCAAAGACCCGTTTTCTTAACAATATGTCACATGACATCCGTACTCCTATGAATGCAATTCTTGGTTATGCACAGCTTATGGAGGATGAGCTGAAAGGAAAAGGGCTGCCTGAAACTTCAGAGCATTTGGAAAAACTACAGCAGTCAGGAACTCTTCTCCTGTCAATCATAAATAATGTACTGGATATGGCCAGAATTGAGAGTGGAAGGATGGAGCTTGATGAGAATTACTGCCGGATTGAAGATGTCTGGAAGTCTTTGTTTGCAGTGTTTGATGAGAAAGCAATGAAAAAGAATATTGTGCTTCATTACGCGATGAATGTAGAACATGAGCATGTACTGACAGATGTTACCAAGGTAAAAGAAATATTCGTCAATATCCTCAGCAATGCCATAAAATATACTCCGGCCGGTGGTTCTGTTATGGTAGATGTAGATGAATTATCTTGTGATGAGTCTGGATACATGATAGTGAGGATTAGTGTCAGTGATACCGGAATCGGTATGAGTCAGGATTATCAGACAAAGATTTTCGAAGCATTTACACGTGAGCAGAACACCACAAAGAGCAAAATCGCAGGAACCGGACTTGGGATGTCAATCGTCAAAAAATATGTTGATCTGTTGGGAGGAACAATAAATGTAGAGAGTGAACTTGGAAAGGGCAGCACTTTTACAGTTACATTAAAGCACAGGATAGCGGATGAAAGCTATTATGTAAAAGAGTACATTGAAGAGTCCGGAACAGGAAGTGAAATCCTTGAAGGCAGGAATATCCTTCTGGCGGAGGATAATGATCTGAATGCGGAGATTGCAGAGGCAATCCTTGAGCGTGCCGGCCTTAAGACAGAGCGTGTGGAGAATGGTATTCAGTGCGTAAACAGAATAATGGAAATGCCAACAGGAACATATGATATGATTCTTATGGATATCCAGATGCCCCAAATGGACGGTTATAAAGCAACGCAGGCAATCAGAAACCTGCCAGATAAGGATAAAGCGTGCATACCGATCATTGCAATGACAGCAAATGCATTTGAAGAAGATAAGAGAGAGGCTATTGCAGCCGGAATGAATGGTCATATCGCAAAGCCGATCCAGGTTGATAAGTTGCTGTCGATGTTAGCGGAAGTTATAAGGCAATAGCTTTTTTAAAAGCGACAGCCAGTATCCGCAGACACAGAAATACAGGCAAAAGCCCCCGGAGGTGCAACTCCGAGGGCTCTCTTTGAAAATACGATTTTAAAGTACCGAACAGTCCGTAAATATAAGGAAAAATGCACTTGATGAAACATGATAAAAATCGAAAAGAATTGTTCATAAAAACTTCATAAAATTTTGCTAAAATAATTTATGAATTATCAGGTTTGAACTTATAGGAGGATTCTTATGGTTAAGCGGAGTGATAAGAAACCATCCTCGGAGAATTATTCTTTTATAAAAGAGACAATTAAGGAACGTCCGACAGACAGAAAAAGCCCTGTAAAGAAATTTCTGACAGCGGCTGTATGTGGTGTGATTTTTGGCGGCTGTACGGTTGGAACTGTAGCATTATTTCTGCCGGGAGTGATTGAAACGATTGAAGATTCGACAGATCATCATACAGAAGTCACCCTGATACCGGCTGTTACGGAAGCACCGGCTGATCTGAAAGAACAGGAGCAGACAGAAACAGGAGAAGGGATGGCTAATACGAAGGCATCCGGTCAGAATGAAGCTCAGTCGTCCACAGCAGAAGACATAGCTGTTAAGGACACGGCAGCAGATGATGCATGGGCAGAGTTGGTGCGAAATGTTGCAGAAGTACCACGTAAGGCACTGGTGCGAATTCTGGCATTGGGAAATGATGCGGATCTTCTGGATGATTCGTTTTTGAAATACGGTGAAGAAGAGGGTTTTGTTTTCCTCAAAAATGATAAGGCGTTTTATATCATGACGTATTCTGACAATATGGATGATGCCGGAAAATTTCAGGTGACATTTTCGAATGGAGATATGGCAGATGCTACGCTTTGCAAGAGTGACAGCCGCACCGGTTTCCTGGTATTCCAGGTTCCTTTTACTGATGTAAAAGAGGCAACGGCAAAAGATATTCCGCAGGTAGCACTTGCCGGAGACGATGACATCGAACAGATGGATGCTGTGATCGCAGTGGGAAGTCCGACAGGAGATTATGATTCTCTTGTCAGTGGGATGATTACTTCTGTTACGGGCACTATGAAAGTGGCAGATGAAGAATATGGAATGCTGACGACAAATATGGTAGGAAGTGAAGACGGAGGCGGCCTTCTTCTAAATATGTCAGGAGAGGTAGTCGGGATCATCTGCGGCGGACAGGAAGATGAGAACAACAGTGTGATTCGTGCAGTCGAGGCAACGCAGCTTCGTTCGCTTCTGGAGGGCATGGCGAATGGAGACGATATCTGTTATATCGGAATCCACGGAGCAACGATTTCAGAATATCAGGTAGAAAATCTGGAACTTCCGGAGGGCATCTATGTGGATTCAGTTGAATCTGATTCTCCGGCAATGACAGCCGGTGTTCAAAGCGGAGATATTGTACATACACTTGACGGACAGGAAATCCGGTCTATGGACGACTACTCTTCGATGCTTCAGAGTCTGAACAGAGGCTCAAAAGTCAAACTTGAGATCTATCGTAGAAATTCTTATGGTACATATGTGAACGTAGAATTGAATGTAATAATAAAGGAAAAATAGAAAGGCAAAATAGAAAGGCAAAATAGAAAGGCAAAAATATATGCGTTTTATCAATGAATTACATGAGGGAGACCGTGTCAGCGGAATTTACCTCTGCAAGCAGAAACAGTCAGCAATGACAAAAAACGGCAAGCCGTACGATAATGTGATCCTGCAGGACAAGACAGGTGTACTGGATGGTAAAATCTGGGATCCGAATTCTCTCGGAATTGATGATTTTGACACACTGGATTATATTGATGTAGTTGGAGATGTTACGACTTTTGCAGGAGCAATGCAGTTGAATATCAAAAGAGTCCGCAAAGCTTCCGAAGGAGAGTATAATCCGGCTGATTATCTTCCGGTCAGCGAAAACAGTACAGATGACATGTACGGACAGATTTTAAACATGATCAAAACAGTAAAAAATGAATACCTGTCCGCACTTTTGAATAAACTCTTTGTGGAAGATAAAGAATTTCTGAAATCTTTTCAGGAACATTCTGCTGCAAAGACGGTTCATCATGGATTTATCGGTGGATTAATGGAGCATACTTTAAGTGTTACGAAGCTTTGTGATTACATGGCAAATGCTTATCCACTGCTCAAAAGAGATCTGCTGATCACTGCTGCACTTCTTCATGATGTCGGCAAGACAAAAGAACTTTCTTCTTTTCCTTTAAATGACTATACAGATGAAGGCCAGCTTCTTGGACATATTATCATCGGTGCACAGATGATCCATGATCTGGCAAAAGACATTCCGAATTTCCCTGAAACACTGGAAAATCAGCTTGTGCATTGCATTCTGGCGCATCATGGAGAACTGGAGTATGGTTCACCGAAAAAACCTGCACTTGCAGAAGCAGTTGCGCTGAACCTTGCGGATAATACAGACGCCCGGATGGAGACGCTGACAGAGATTTTTGCAGCAGACAAGGGCAAGAAGGAATGGCTTGGATATAACAGACTTTTTGAATCAAATCTGAGAAGAACAGGAGACGTTTGATCCTCATGGAATATCGTAAAAATGACATTGTTACGTTAGAAATTGTGGATTGCGGAACAGACGGTGAAGGCATTGGCAAAGCTGATGGCTTCACTGTTTTTGTAAAGGACGCAGTCATTGGAGATACAGTTACAGCCAAAATCATGAAAGCAAAAAAGAACTACGGTTACGGTCGCCTGATGGAGATTCTGAAACCATCTCCATATCGTGTAGATCCGATTTGTCCGTCTGCCCGTCAGTGTGGTGGCTGCCAGCTGCAGGCTGTTTCCTATGAAGAGCAGAAAGCTTTTAAGGAGAAAAAGCTTCGCGGACATCTGGAACGGATTGGTGGATTTAAGGAGCTTCCGATGGAGCCGCTGATCGGAATGGACGAGCCGTATCACTACCGTAATAAAGCTCAGTTTCCGGTCGGAAGAAATAAAGAAGGCAGGATCGTGACCGGTTTTTATGCAGGCCGTACACATGCCATTATTGAGAATCGTGACTGTGCACTCGGGATTCCGCAGAATAAAGAAGTTCTGGATCGTGTGATCGCACATATGGAAAAGTATAACATTGCTCCTTATGATGAAATGACCGGAAAGGGTCTGGTTCGCCATATTTTTGTCCGTTACGGATTTTTTACCGGAGAGCTGATGGTCTGTCTGATCATCAATGGGCAGGATCTTCCGCAACAGAAAGAACTGGTGGAAAAGCTTGGCGAAATTCCGGGCATGACAAGTATTTCCCTGAATATCAATAAAAAACGAAATAATGTAATTCTCGGTGACAAGGTTAAAACAATCTGGGGAAAAGAATACATTACAGATAAGATCGGAGATATTTCTTATGAAATTTCGCCGTTGTCCTTCTTTCAGGTAAATCCGCATCAGACATGGAAGCTGTATTCCAAAGCACTGGAATATGCGGATCTCCATGGAGAGGAAACAGTATGGGATCTTTACTGTGGAATCGGAACCATTTCGCTTTTCCTTGCGCAGAAGGCCAAATTTGTCCGTGGTGTGGAAATCGTTCCGGCGGCTATTGAAGATGCCAGAAGAAATGCACATCTTAACGAAATTGACAATGTAGAGTTCTTTGTCGGAAAGGCAGAAGAAGTGTTGCCGCGTGAATATGAGAAAAATGGCGTGTATGCAGATGTGATCGTAGTCGATCCACCACGAAAGGGATGCGATGAAATGCTTCTTAAGACGATCCTGAAAATGCAGCCGAAACGTGTGGTATATGTAAGCTGCGACAGCGCAACACTGGCGAGGGATCTGAGATTTTTATGTGACAATGGATATGAGTTAAAAAAAGTCTGCGGAGTTGATCAGTTTCCTCAGACGGTGCACGTTGAGACGGTAGTTCTTTTGTCCCAACTGAAACAAAAGCCGGATGATTACATTAATGTCACGATTGAACTTGATGATATGGATATAACATCTGCAGAGACTAAGGCTACATATGATGAGATAAAGAAGTATGTGGCTGAACATAATGCCGGTATGAAGGTTTCCAATCTGTATATCTCACAGGTAAAGAGAAAATGCGGAATTGAGGTTGGAAAGAATTTGCGCGTTGCAACGAGGAGAATGGACTACTTGCAGGGCAATTCGACGACTGCCGCGACAGACTTGGAACTTGTTCCAAGTCCTAATTTACCTAAAAATGAAGATAGCAGGCAACCGCAGTGTCCAGAAGATAAAGAGAGTGCAATTGTGGAGGCATTGAAGCATTTTAAGATGGATAGTTAATAAAGAGAGGTGCATATGCTATGCCAGATATACTCGTGGTTGAAGATGATGAAAATTTAAATCGTGGAATTACATTCTCACTGAAAAAATCCGGATATGAGGTTTTTTCAGCAGAATCAGTGAAAAAAGCGAAAAGAATTGCAAGTGATCATAATGTGGATGTTACCATTTGTGATGTGAATCTTCCGGATGGAAATGGACTGGAATTTGTAAGGTGGATGAGATGCAATTATAATACATACATTATTTGCCTTACAGCACTAGATCAGGAGATGGATCAGGTTATGGGATATGAAGCAGGGGCAGATGATTATATTACAAAGCCGTTTAGTCTTTCGGTACTTCTTTTGAAAATAGAAGCACATTTCCGCCGCAGACAGGAGAAAACGGAAGCCGGAAAGATGATTTCGGGAGATATCGTATTTATCGCAGGAGAAATGAAAGTCCTGATAAAGAGTCGTGAAATCAGTCTGACAAAAACGGAGTTGAAAATGCTGACTTTTTTTCTGCAGAATCCGAAAAAGATTCTTTCAAAAACACAAATATTGGAAAATGTGTTTGATCTGGAAGGGGATTTTGTGGATGAAAATACAATCGCTGTCAATATCAGAAGACTCCGTGAGAAAATTGAAGATAATCCGGCTGCACCGGTCTATATAAAGAATATCAGAGGTCTTGGGTATATATGGAATCAGGAGGTAAGGCAGTGACAAAGAGATATCGCAAGAAGATCACAGCAGTGCTCTCCTTGGTTTTGCCTGTCATAGTATTGTTTGCAATATTAAATTGCTTTACCACGTATGTGTTTTATGAAGATTATAAATATAAAATGAATCTTATGACAGACATTGTTGCAAAGGAAGAATTTTCAGGGCTGGATGCTGCTTCGGAATTGCTTAAGGATAAGGATATTGAAACCAACGAACAGGGAAGGCGATTATTGGAGCAATATGGATACTGGGGGAATAAAGGGAATGCATTTTATTCGCAATTCCGGCATCAGGTTATGGTGACCGGTGCTGTAAGCACTGTGATATGCGTGCTTCTTTTGACTTTTTTACTTTATTGGAAGAAAAAAGAAGATGCGTGTCATCAGAAAATTTTAGACCAGTTGGAAGAAATTCTGATCAGATTCCGTGAAAATAAATTTGATGCTTTACTGAAAACGGAAAATCCAGCAGAACTGGAAAAATTGAATGACCAGCTTGAAGCAATCGGACATCATATTCAGTTGCTAAAGGAAGAAGCACGGGAAGAAAAAGAGAACACGAAAGAAATGGTTTCTGATATCTCTCACCAGTTAAAGACACCGGTTGCAGCTTTGGATACATGTTTTAGTGTGCTGATGCAGAATGACTTAAGTGCCACAGAACAGGAGGAGTTTCGTATCCGTTGTCGGAGTGCTCTGGATGGGCTGGAGACATTATTGCAGTCGCTTCTTGAAATATCCAAGATGGAAACTGGACTGATTCAGATTAATAAGAAAAAACTTCCGCTTATGGATACTGTCATATCTGCTGTGAACTGTACTTATCCAAAAGCGGATGAGAAAGAAATGGAATTCGTTTTTGACTATGCAAAAGAGCTGGAAACATGCATGGTTATGCAGGATAAAAGATGGCTTGGTGAAGCTGTGATCAACGTTTTGGATAATGCAATCAAGTACAGCCCGGATGGTTCAAAAATATTTATCCGGTTACAAAAAAGAAACGATCTTGTAAGAATGGAAATTGAGGATCAGGGAATTGGTATTCCGCAGAATGAGTATCACAAAATTTTTCAACGATTTTACAGAGGAGGTTCCAGGGAGGTCATGGAAAAGAGTGGTACAGGAATCGGACTTTTTCTATCGAGAGAAATTATCGAAAAACACGCAGGTACGATTACGGTAACCTCCGGCAAAAAGAAAAAAGGAAGCACGTTTGTGATTCAATTACCATATGTTGGTTAAATTTTAAGTGGGCAGAAATCTTACAATTCTGTAAGACTTCTGCTCGTTTTTTGAAAGTGAAATGAAAGATTGCCCTGATACAATTTGGATGTAGGATGAAAAGGAGGCAACACATGAGTGTGATATTAGAAACCAAGCAGCTTTGTAAGTTTTATGGCGCAGGTGAGAATCAGGTCAAAGCGGTCAATCAGGTGGACATTCAGATTGAGCAGGGAGAATTTGTCGCAATTGTTGGAAAGTCAGGTTCCGGTAAAAGTACATTACTTCATATGCTTGGAGGGCTAGACACCCCGACAAAAGGCAGTGTTACTTTAGCAGGGAAAGATTTATACAGGATGAAGGAAGATGCCCTTGCTGTTTTCCGCAGAAGAAAAATCGGATTTGTTTTTCAGGCATTTAATCTGGTTTCATCTGTTAATGTCTGGGAAAATATTGTACTGCCACTGGGGCTGGATGGAAGAAAAGTGGATGAAGCGTATGTAAATGATATTATTGCAACTCTGGGGATTGAAAACCGGATTTATAATCTCCCAAATCAGTTATCTGGAGGACAGCAGCAGAGAGTAGCAATTGCAAGAGCACTGGTGAATCGTCCGGAAATTATATTTGCAGATGAGCCGACAGGAAATCTTGATTCTAAGACCAGTGATGAGGTAATCGCCCTGCTTAAGATGACAGCAAAAAAATATGGACAGACAATTGTAATGATTACCCATGATGACGAAATTGCACAGGTCGCTGACCGTATTCTGGTGATTGAGGACGGACAGGTGGTGGATTTCAGATGAAGACAATAAGCAGGATTGCATATAGCAATGACAAAAAGAACAAGACAAGAAGTATACTGATTATGATGTCCATATGTCTGACCACGATGCTGCTTGTGATTATCAGTACTGTGGGAAATGGAATGATCCGTTTACAGAAAAGTCAGGCGGCAGGTTCATATGGAAGCAATTATGGTCTGTTTGTCTCAGCAGATGCCTCGCAGTTAAAGGAAGTAAGCCGCCGTGCAGAAATAGATGCAATAGGAATTATGTGTACAGAAGGTATCATAAAAGGCAATGAAAAAGGCGGGTTTGTCTGCATGGATGAGACTGCAAGAAAAATGCTTCCCTATAATAAAGAATATGAGTTGAAGGAAGGAAAGTATCCGGAAAAAATGCAGGAAATTGCCGCAGGAAGAGCATTTTTTCGTGCAATGGGGTATGGTGATGTAAAGGTCGGAGATACGGTTACACTGGATTACCGCGCAGGGATGCAGTCAGAATATAAGCCGGAAGAATTTGTTGTCAGCGGAATCCTATATGACCGGGATGAGTATACCATCGAGGCATCTTATGTTGCTTTCGGGTCACAGGAGTTTTATGATGAGCACGTCGCAGAGAATGACAGACAGTATAATATCTATTTTACGTTAAACGATTCTGCAAATGTATCTATGAATAATATTGAACCGGTTATAAAGCAGATTGCAGCATCTTGTGGAATCGAAGAAAAAAACGTTATAGTCAATGATCTCTATTTGCAATGGATCTTGCAGCCGAGTTATGAAACGATTGCGGTATGTGGAATTCTGATTCTTGCAATTGTACTTTTCTCTGTTGTGGTCATTTATAATATTTTTCAGGTCGGTATTGTCAACAAGATACAGGAGTATGGAAAAATCAAGGCTCTGGGAGCGACAAAAAAGCAGATGAAACAACTGATCTTCAGAGAGGGTATGTTTTTGACAATTTCTTCCATACCGGTTGGGTTGCTTCTTGGTTTTCTGATTGCAAAATGCGGTTTTAACTGGCTGGTAGAACAGGGAAACCTTGTATCAACCCAAACTGGCTCTATGGGAGTCCAAAATCAGCAGGTGCCACTGTTTTCCCTGCCTGTTATACTTCTCTGTATTTTCGTATCATTTCTTACCGTTGCTTTGGCACTGCGCAAACCAATGAAAATTGTTTCACGGATTTCACCTATCGAAGCAACACGGTATTTAGAAAATGCAGAAACACACAAAAAAGGAAAACGAAATGGCAGAAAAAATGTCACCGTGTTTTCTATGGCAATGGCAAATATAACGGGTAATCTAAAAAGAACCATTGGTACCATCCTCACACTGGGGCTTTCCTGCGCATTGTTTGTGATTATCTCTAATTATGTAGGAAATATTGATACGGAGCATGAAGCACGTCTTTCCGTTAATCATGGACAATTTGAACTGCAGCTTGACTATTCTGCTGAGTACGATGAAAGATATCCGGAGAATAATCTGGATACGATTCTGACGGATAATCCATTGAATGATTCGCTGATTGAAGAAATCAAAAGCATTCCGGGCGTGACAGATGTCATGACGAGAGAGATTGTCTCTGTAAATCTGAACGGAACAAGATTTCCGGCTGCTATTGTGAGTAAAAAGGATTTTGATTTTATGCGCCAGGACGGGGATATTGGCTCTATGGACTATGATCAGGCGGTAAAGAATGGTGAAATTTTCTTTGGCTGGTCAACGTGGATGGAACAAGATGGATATGCTCCGGGTGAATCCATTGCATTTGACTTTGAGAATGGAAGTGGAACCTATACCTATCAGGGAAAGATTGCAGGATCCTTTGCAAGTGCGGACACTTATCTTGTCATTCCGGAAGGTGTATACCGTTCCATGAATCCGAGAGGAACAGCCTATGGCTATCTGTGGGTGGACTGTGATAAAAAAGATGTGGCATCTGTAGAACAAAGTCTGAATACTTTGATTTCTAATACTTCGCATATAAAAATGGATACCTATCATGCGCAGTTACAATATGCAGAAGTCGCAGCCCGCATGATGAAGCTTGGCTGTTATCTGTTTATGGCGGTTGTAGGACTCATCGGTTTTATGAATATGGCAAACACCATGATTATGAATATTACGACAAAAAAGCAGGAATATGGTGTATTGCAGGCTGTGGGTATGACAAATAAACAATTAAATTTATGCCTGCAGTTACAGGGACTGATTTTTACGGTTGGCACCATATGCGTAGCTTTGATCATTGGTCTGCCGCTCGGCTATGCACTTTTTTCCTATGCAAAACATAATGGAATATTTGGAATGAATGTCTATCATGTTCCGATTACACCAATTCTTGCTATGATTTTGCTGGTCGGTCTTTTGCAGATTGTGCTTTCCTGCGTTTTAAGCAGTAATCTGAAAAAGGAAACGCTGGTAGAAAGAATAAGGTATCAGGGATAGCAAGTAATATGTAATGAACTAGGTCTTAACGAAGAGGAGAAATAGATAACTTCCATTTTGTATGTATGATAAATCTAAACAGTATTTTAGAAAGTCCGGTTTATATAAGCATATGAAGTTCAGAGATATTGATGAAGCTATATTAGATGGTGTAAAAGAAAAACTTCTTGAAGGATTCAGAAATGAGGAAGAATTCGGCTACATGACAGGATATGAACCGTGGGAGAAATTAATTTTTGACAGATAAGTTTTTTGAAAACTGTCGTTTGGTAAAATTTATTCCATTTTTAAAAGCTTTGCGATAAAATATGTTCTGTGAGACGGTTGTTCTTACTTTCCAAGGGCGCTAAAGGTCCGGTGGACCTTTGTTCAGCGCGGACCGAAGTGGAACGGAGAATGGTCGACAGCAGAAAAGTGAAGGTGGACTTCTCTCAGGAGGATATGGATTTATCTGAATTTAAAGGAAAAGCGACATATGAGCAGATAAAGGCATATGTACTGGAGCAGACGGGACTTAAGGTTTCATCACTGTATATCGCACAGATTAAGAAGAAGTGTGGATTGGATGTCGGTGAGAACTTTAATCTAGCTAAATCAGAGAATGCAAGGTAGCCTAAGTGTACACCAGAAAAGGAATATGCAATTATGCAGGCGTTTAGGCATTTTGGAATCATATAGGTTGTGGATAAACAGCATCATGTGTTAAAAATATGGTGAAGTATGGGTAAAAAGGACATTCCAGAACTGTAGATTTTACAGGTCAGGGGATGTCCTTTTTGCTGATATGGAAGTGTTCAATGGACAAGGTAATGATACTGAGAGATATTAAGACTGATAGGAATGATATCTATCTTATCTATTGTTACTTGTTCTGATTTCTCCATTCCCGTGGGGAGACACCATAAATATTTTTAAATGCACGGGAAAAATGAAGCTGATTTTCGTATCCGACAGCGGAACCGATGTCCGCAATAGATAAGGATGTCAGCTTTAACAATTCGGTAGCCTTTACCATGCGGTAGTTCATAAGAAATTCCTGCGGAGAGCGGCCAATAGAGTTGCGGAAGATTTTTCCGAAATAACTCCGGTTGATGCCACATACCGCAGCGATATCTTCGATCGAGATATTATTCTGAAAATTCTGTTCCATATAATTGATCGCTTCTTTTATATAATAATCACTCATGCGCCCACTGGAGATCAGCGTTGCTGACTTTGCCGACTGCAGCAGATAATCCAAAAACAGATACAGATGCCCGATCAGATGGAAGGAGGATTCCTGCGGATGATTGACGATATAAAGCATTTCATCGGCAAGTTTTTCCCGTAATTCTTTGGAATGGGAATGATAAACGGGCGCGTCTTTGCACAAATCTGTGACACTTAAAGCCTCTTTTACACGTAAGCCGTCAAATTCGATCCACATATATTCCCATGGAAGCTGTTCATCGGCAATGTAAGTATTGATCTGCCCCGGGAAAATCATAAACCCCTGTCCGCTTTTTACAGAATAGGTCCGTGTTTCTCCTTTGGAATTGTCTGCCATGAGTGTTCCGGTTCCGGAAAGAATGTAGTGAAACAGGTAGTGGTTGCGTGTTGCAGGTCCGAAAGAATGACCGGGATCACACTGTTCGTATCCAAACTGATACATGCACAGATCAATAAAATTTTCATTTGGAAAAATATTAAAAAATGTATTACTCATAAAACACTCCTTATATACCAAAATGCGATATTAGTATCTATTATAGCACAAAATATTGCATTTAGGTATAAAATTAAAAAAATATGGGTATTTAAGGACGCATAAAGGTATGTTATAATTAGATTATCAAAAAGGCAGGCGTATATATTTAAGAAAAGGAGAGAGGAATATGGCAAAAAGGAATATTTTCCGTGGTCTTGCGGCTGTGCTTGCACTTGGTATGTGTATGACAGGACTTGCTGGATGCGGAAGCGAAAAAAGGGCGGATGGAAAAACGGAGATTGAAGTGGTTTCCTACAAACCAGAAGCAGTTAAGGCATTTGAAAAAATTGAAAAGCGGTTCAATGAAACACATGATGATATTCATTTGACGATTTCATCTCCAAATGAAGCAATGACCATTTTAAAAACACGTTTTATCCGGGAGGATTATCCAGATATCATCGCAATCGGAGGAGACATCAACTATTCCAACTTTTTAGATGCAGATCTGTTTGATGATATTTCCGATCTGGATGAAGTCCAGACCGTAAAACAGGCATATCTGGATATGGATAAGGAACTGGAGTTTATTCCAAAGGATGGCACGTATGCACTTCCATATGTGGCAAACGCGGCAGGAATTTTATATAACAAAGATCTGTTTGAGGAAAATGGCTGGAAAGTTTCGACCACCTGGCAGGAATTTACCACACTGTGTGATGAAATAAAACAGAGCGGAACACTTCCGCTGTATCTGGGATTTAAAGATACCTGGACCTGTCTGGCTCCGTGGAATGCGCTGGCGGTCGGACTTACCGATTCGGACACCTGCAATCAGGTAAATATGGGAAATACCACATTTTCCGATACGTATGGACCGGTAGCAGAAAAGATGCGTGCGCTTTTGGATTACGCCGAAAAAAATCCGTATGCATACGGTTATAACGATGCCTGTACAGCATTTGCCCGTGGGGAAGCTGCCATGTATCCGATCGGAAGCTATGCAATTCCGCAGATTAAATCGGTCAACCCGGACATGAATATCGGCTCTTTTACATTTCCTGCAAATGATAACGAATCAGACAATGTATTAAATTCAGGAATTGATCTGCAGTTTTCCGTAATGAAAGCATGCAAAAATAAAGAGGCTGCATATGAAGTTTTAAAATATCTGTATGACGATGAGACCATTCAGATTTATCTGGATGATCAGGGCGGAATTGCCTGCAAAGACGGGGATTTTGCAATTCCGGAAACACTCAAGGATATGCGTCCTTACATTGAAAACAACCGCATGGCAGATTATCAGGATCACCATTATCCGAGTGAGATGAGTGTGGATGCCATGATCCAGACGTTCCTGCTGGATACAAGCGATAATGCACAGGAAAAGTTTTTGAAAAAATTTGATTCCGACTGGAAGCGCTATAACCGGGATCTGATTCGGAAAGTACAGGATTATCAGAAAGAACAGGAGGATGCACAATGAAAAAGAAAATGTCAAACAGGGACAAAACATTCTGGGCGGTTATCATACCGGTTGTAATCTTATTTTTTGCATTCAATACACTTCCAATGATCAAAGGTGTGATTTATAGTTTTACCAATTATAAAGGATACGGAACTTACGATTATGTCGGGTTCCGGAACTATGCAGATCTGTTTACGGATTCCCGCGTGGGAAAAAGCTATTTGTTTACGTTTAAATATGCACTGGCAGGAACGATACTGGTAAATGTGCTAAGTCTGATCATGGCCGTTGGATTAAACAGTGCAATCCGTTTTAAAAGTGCACTGCGCGGTATTTATTTTGTGCCGAATATTTTAGGAGGACTTGTCATCGGTTATATTTTTAGTTTTATTTTTACTTATATTCTTCCAACTGTGGGAAATGTGTTCCATATTGGATTTTTACAGAACAGTATTCTTGCAAGTGAAAAATACGCATGGATTGGTGTGCTGATTGTTGGTGTATGGCAGGCAGTTGCCATGAATACCATTATTTATATTTCAGGTCTGCAGACCGTCCCGGAGGAAGTTTACGAGGCGAGTATGCTTGATGGAGCAAGTAAATGGAAACAGTTCTGGAAAGTAACCTTTCCACTGGTTATGCCGTTTGTAACGATCAATCTGGTGCTGAGCACAAAGAATTTCCTCATGGTATTCGATCAGATTATGTCATTGACCAAGGGAGGTCCGGCACAGAGCACGGAATCCATTTCTTATCTGATATATAAAAACGGTATGGATGGCGGACAGTTTGGATTCCAGAGTGCAAATGCAGTTATATTCTTTATTGTGATCGTGGCGATTTCACTTTTCCAGATGACAGTTATGAATAAGAAGGAGGAGCAGTTATGATGAAAAAAAAGCAGAAAACAAACTTAGTACTTACAATTGTTCTGATTCTGGGGACATTAACTGTATTTTTCCCACTGTATATGGCAGTGATTATTGCATTTAAGAAACCGAGTGAGATGACAAACGATGTGGCGGGTGCACTTTCTTTCCCGAAACAATGGAGTTTTGAAAACTTCCGTCAGGCAATGGAAGTGACCGATTTCTGGCGTTCTCTTGGAAACAGTTTACTGATCACTCTGGTAACGATCGTACTGGCAATTCTGATCCACTCGATTGCAGGCTATGTGATCGGGCGGGGCATGGCAAGAAGAAAAAGTTTCCGTTTTATCTATCTGTATATTGTCAGTGGTATGTTTGTTCCATTTTCCATCTTAATGATGCCTCTGGTAAAACAGACGGCACACATGGGACTTGGAAACCGTGCCGGTGTCATCGTGTTGTATCTGGTATTTTACATGCCAATGAATGTCCTGCTTTACAGTGGATATTTAAAAAATATTCCGGAAGCACTCGAAGAAGCAGCAGATATTGATGGGGCAAGTACCTGGACGACTTACTGGAGAGTGGTATTCCCGATGATGAAACCGATGCATGCGACGGTTGCGATTCTGACAGCCCTTGGAACATGGAACGATGTTATGACACCGCTTGTGATCATGTCCGGAACCGGACAGAATACGCTGCCGCTTGCACAGCTTAACTTCCAGACACAGTTTGGAACCAATTACAATCTGGCGTTTGCCTCCTATATTCTGGCACTGATCCCGATCATGATCTTTTATATGATCTGTCAGAAACAGATTTTGAATGGTGTGGCAAACGGCGCAGTCAAAGGATAAAAAATAAAACGAGGTGGCTTCTATGGCAATTATATATCATCCAAATAAAAAAATCTTTACCCTGCATACAGCGCATACAACTTATCAGATGCAGGTCGATCCACTGGGATATCTGCTGCATCTGTACTATGGAGATAAAACAAACAGCCCCATGGATTATGTTTTAACCTATGCAGACCGTGGATTTTCCGGAAATCCTTATGCAGCGGGCATGGACCGCACCTATTCGCTGGATGCGCTGCCACAGGAGTATCCTTCCATTGGAACTGGGGATTACCGCAATATTGCGCTGAATATCAAAAATGAAAAAGGGGTGGAAAGCGCAGATCTGCTTTTTAAAAGTTATGAGATCCGAAGCGGCAAGTACCAGTTACAGGGACTTCCGGCTGTCTGGGCAGACAAAGAGGAAGCACAGACACTGGAAATTGTCCTTGCAGACGAAAACGCACAGGTTGAAGTTCATCTGCTGTATGGTGTTTTGGAAGAAAACGATGTCATTACAAGGAGCGTCCAGATTAAAAATACGGGAACTGGGCAGATTACGATCGAAAAGGCAGCGGCAGCCTGTCTGGATTTTGTACAGGGAGATTTTGATGTCCTGCGGTTTTATGGAAAGCATGCCATGGAGCGCAATCTGGAGCGTACGTCGCTGGGGCATGGAACCATTGCGTTTGGCAGCCGCAGGGGAACGTCCAGCCATCAGTATAATCCGGCAGTGATTTTGGCAGAAAAAGGAACAACAGAGACCGCAGGCATCTGCTATGGAATGCTGTTTGTATACAGCGGAAATTTCTCCTGTGAGGCAGAAAAAGATCAGTTCAACCAGACGCGCCTGCTTCTCGGTTTAAATGAAGAACTGTTTTCCTATCCGCTTGCGAAAGGAGAAACCTTTACGGTACCGGAAGTCATTTTGTCTTATTCGGCAGACGGATTGTCTGCACTGTCGCAGCAATATCATAACTGCATCCGCAACCATGTGTGCCGCAGCAAATATGTCCATATGCAGCGCCCGGTGCTGATCAACAGCTGGGAGGCAGCATATTTCGATTTTACGGGAGATACGATCGTGGATCTGGCAAAAGAAGCTGCTTCCCTTGGAATTGATATGGTAGTGATGGATGACGGCTGGTTTGGGAAAAGAAACGATGATAATTCTTCCCTAGGGGATTGGCAGGTCAATGAAAAGAAACTGGGGGGAAGCCTGGCAGAGCTTATTACCCGTGTGCATAATCAGGGGGTGAAATTTGGCATTTGGATTGAGCCGGAGATGGTCAATGAAGACAGCGACCTTTACCGGGCACATCCGGACTGGGCAATTCAGATTCCGGGGAAAAAGCCGGTGCGCTCGAGAAACCAGTTACTGCTTGATTTTTCCAGAAAAGAAGTGCGCGACTGTGTATTTGATCAGATTTGTGCCGTGCTGGATCAGGGAAAAATTGATTATGTCAAGTGGGATATGAACCGCAGTATGGCAGATGTCTATGCCGGAAATCTTTCCTATGATTACGTGCTTGGTGTTTATAATTTTATGGAGCGCCTGTGCAGCCGGTATCCGGATCTTCTGCTTGAGGGATGCAGCGGTGGCGGCGGCAGATTTGACGCAGGAATGCTTTATTATTCCCCACAGATCTGGTGTAGTGATAATACCGATGCAATCAACCGCACAAGGATCCAGTACGGAACGTCGTTTTTCTATCCGGTTTCCGTAATGGGGGCGCACGTTTCAGCGGTGCCGAACCACCAGACCGGACGGGTGACAAGTTTCCACACCCGAGGGGTGACGGCGATGGCTGGAACCTTCGGTTACGAATTAAACCCGGCGCTTTTATCCGATGAGGAAAAACAGCAGATCCGGGAACAGATTAAAACATACAAGAAGTATGAAACGCTCATTAACGAGGGAACCTACTGGCGGCTGTCCGATCCGTTTATGGATGAAATTGCGGCATGGATGACGGTGTCAGAGGAACAGGATCATGCATTAGTCAGCGCAGTGCGTCTTAGGGTAGAGGCAAATCAGGCAGCCGTTTATGTCCGCCTGCGTGGGTTAAAACCGGATGCCGTGTATCTGGAAGAACAGAGCGGTAGACAGTATTCCGGTGCAGCACTGATGCATGCGGGAATTCCGCTTCCGCCGTTTACCAGAGAATATGAGGCGTATCAGTTTGTTTTTACAGAGCTGAAAGAGGCTGGAGCATTATACGAAAAAGTATAGAAATGGTGTGAGAGGAATACCAAAAATCGCATGGTCATCAGCATTTACGGTGGCTCCGGTTCCGGAAAAACAACACTTGCCACGGCATTGCAGCAGTATTTTTTTAATGACGGCAGGGGCTGTTACCTGCTCTCGGACGATGATTATCCACACCGGATCCCAAAACGCAACGATGAAGAACAGCTGCGTGTGTATAAAGAAGCCGGGGAAGACGGACTGCGAGGATATCTCGGAACAAAGAAAGAGATTGATTTCGCCCGGATCAATGAAGTGCTTGCGGCATTTCATGAGGGAAAAGATACGATCACGTTGCGGCATTTGGAACGGAAAGATGGCGAGATTTCATCGGAAGAAACCGATTTTTCCGGAATATCTGTATTGCTTCTGGAGTGGACGCACGGAGGCAGTGACGATTTACATGGTGTGGATCTATCCGTCTTTCTGGAAAGTTCCCCGGAGGAGACAAAGGAGCGGCGCATCCGCAGAAACCGCGACGAGAATGCCGCAAGTCCGTTTATCTGCCGTGTGGTGGAACTGGAACAGGAAAAACTCGAAGTGCAGCGCAAAAATGCAGGATGTATTTTCTTCTTTTTACATTCTGCCGAGCCTGTACCATTCCGATCTCGACCGGGGATTTTCCGTGATCGACTATGACCTGAATGAGCAGCTTGCCGACCGGGAAGACCTTGACCAGTTAAAGAATATGGGAATCAATCTGAAACTCGATTTTATTTTAAACCATGCTTCCGCACAGTCCCCACAGTTTCGGGATCTTGTGGAAAAAGGGGAGGCTTCTGCATACCGCGATTGTTTCATCGATTGGAACCATTTCTGGGAAGGGCATGGCAGACAGTATCTCAGACAGATGGATGTAAACATCCAGTCACCAAAAGTGTGGGAGTTTTATCGTGAAACACTGGAAAAAATAGCCTCTTACGGCGCGGCGATTGTGCGGCTGGATGCTTTTGCCTATGCGCCGAAGACACCGGGGAAAAAACTTTCTCAATGATCCGGAAACGTGGGAACTTTTACAGAAGATCCATGCGCTGGCAGAACCTTTGGGACTTACGCTTTTGCCGGAGATCCACGCAGCGTATGATGAAAAAATATATGAGACACTTGCAGAAAAAGGCTATGCAACCTATGACTTTTCCTGCCGGGACTGGTCATTGATGCGATTGAGAACCGGCGGGGAACGCACCTTGCGGCATGGGCGAAGGAGATTGTGGAAAAGAAGATCTCCACGGTCAACATGCTCGGCTGTCACGACGGCATCCCGCTTCTGGATTTAAAGGGACTGCTTCCAAAAGAGGAGATCCAGTCGTTAATTGACCGGATTGTATCCCGCGGAGGCATGGTCAAAAATTTACATGGACAAAAGAATCTGTATTATCAGGTAAATGCCATGTACTACAGTGCATTTGCAACATTACATATATATGAGAGTATCTACTGCCATGCAGGTGGACGCGAACATGAAGCAATCCTTAGTGTAGAAGACTGGAAAACTGCATAGAAAATAAGAAAAAGAACTGGTGTTAAAAGAATAAAGACAATCAATTAACACAAGAGGAGTTTGGTAAATTATTTCATGTTACCAGGCAAACTGTTTCAAATTGGGAAAACGGAAAAAGTTATCCTGATTTGCAAATCCTTGTAAGCATGAGTAATCAATTGTTATGACGCCGACTAAATGGATTGAACAGAATATAAAATGTAGTCTTTTTCTTTTATTCCATATAGCTCGCACCCAGTGCTCTTTAAGATAAAGTAGAAATAGTGCAATTTTCACATGATATTATACAAGAATTACATAGAAATATATCGTATTATTGATATGGTATTCTTGAATTGTATGTGAGGAGAAAAACTATGGCAGCGGAAAGAAAAACATTAACACAGCTATCTGTGCCAATATGCTTAGAAACTTTATTTTATATGCTTTCAGGTATGGTTGATACGCTTATGCTATCATCTGTAAGTGATCAGGCTGTAGGAGCAGTGGGAACAGCAAATACATATATAGGTGTTTTTATTATTATGTTTGGAGTAATATCATCGGGTATGATAGCCGTTATGTCACAAAATATCGGAGCTGGAAGACCGGGGATAGCATATCAGGCAAGGCAACTTGGACTTATATTCAACGCATTGATAGGTATCGTAATGTCTGTCGTTCTTGCTACTTTTTCTGGTGGGATATTTAGAATCGTAAGTATTGCTCCGGCTTTGCTTGAGCCGGCTGAAATATATCTTAGAATTGTTGGCGGCGCATGTTTTTTAAATGCACTGATTCCTATTTTCTCCAGTTATTTGAGAGTGTTTGGATATACAAAACATTCTTTGATAGGAACTGTTGTTGGAAATGTTCTCAATATAATACTTAATTCAGTATTTTTATTTGCATTCAACTGGGGTGTGATGGGAGTTGCTGTTGCCACGGTTATTTCGAGAGTTGTAAATCTTATTATTGTAGCCGGCATGGGGGCTGTACTTATAAAAGCAAAGCAGAGTCCTGAGCGAATTACATCAAGAAAGATATTTGCACAGATTGTTAAGATTGGTTTTCCTTCTGCGCTTGAAACAGCACTTTACAACATCGCAATGACATTTATAGTGCGTTTTATGAATCAGATGGATGTGGATGGAATGAATGTTACAGCGCGTTCATATGCGATACAGATTGCAAATTTCTCGTATTGCGTGGGAGCTGCCCTTGCTCAGGCAAATGCAATTATGACCGGCTGGAGAATTGGAGCAAAAGAGTTTGAGGAATGTAACAGGGGGACGAGAAAAGCTGCGATATATGGTATCATCACAGCGACATGCTTTTCCGTGACCTTTGCATTTGCCGGACATTTTATCGTGCATATATTTACGGATGATACACAGATGATAAATCTTGTGGTAAAGTTGTTAATAGTAGATATATTTCTTGAACTTGGAAGGGTAACAAACCTTGTATATGGGCAGGCGTTAAAAACGAGCGGAGACGCATTTTTTCCGGTTATATTAGGTGCGATATTTATGTATTTGTTTGCAGTTGGCGGAACCTATTTTCTTGGAATACACATGGGACTTCTGGCTGTAGGAGCATATATTGCTATGGCAGGTGACGAATGTGCGAGAGCAGTGGGAATGGTACTTAGATGGAAGAGTGGAAAATGGAAGAGTAAAGGTCTTGTAGAAGTATAGGAGAGAGTATGTACTTTGAATTAAAGGAAAATAAACCACATGGTACAAAGGATGATCCGTTTAGTACATATCATATAAAAAATGAAGGACGATCATTTCAGATACCGGTTCATTGGCATGATGAACTGGAAATTATATATGTAAAAAGTGGTTTTTGACTGTAAGTATATCAGGAGAAAATTATGTTGGAACCCCCGGGGATGCTTTTGTAGTGTCGCCGGGTAATCTGCATTTCATGGGTTCACAGACTGGTACAGTGGATTACTGAGCCCCAAATAACTGCTCAGATAAAGACAAAAATAATTCTTTTACAGTTTATTCTTGAAATGTGGGAGAAGGGCTTTGTAATCGAAAATGATAAAAGCGGGAGAAATACGATAGAAAAAGAAATGATTTCATATATACAGCAGAATTTTATGGAAAAGATATCATTAAAAGAATTTAGTGAGCAGTTTCATCTTTCGGAAAAATATATATCGCGATATTTTAAGGAACATTTTCATATTACCCTTTCGCAATATATAACACATTTAAGGTTAGAGCATGCAAAACAGCTGTTACAAGATACGGATATTCCTGTTACAGAGATTGCAATGCAGAGTGGATATCAGAATGTAAGCTATTTTATCAGAAGCTTCAGAAAAACATATGGAGTTTCTCCGTTAAAATATAGAAAAAAATAAGCCAGGTATATGATTAGAAAGGAGAGGATATCCCGGTAGAATCAGAAAATCTGCCGGAGAGATATCGAGAATGAGTATGGGAAATAAGAATAAATGGTGGAAAAATGCAGTTGTATATCAGATTTATCCGAAAAGCTTTCAAGATTCGGATGGAGATGGAATCGGTGATATTCCAGGAATTATCAACAGATTGGATTATTTGAAAAAACTTGGAATAGATGCAATCTGGCTCTCACCGGTGTATCGTTCGCCACAGGATGACAATGGATACGATATTTCAGATTATCAGGATATTGAGCCGATGTTCGGAACAATGGAAGATATGGAACAGTTATTTGCGGAGGCAAAGAAACGCGGAATCCGAATTATGATGGATCTTGTGCTGAATCATACTTCAGATGAACACAGATGGTTTTTGGAGGCAAAGAAAAGCAAAGACAATCCGTATCATGATTATTATGTGTGGCGTGACGGAGAAGAAGGTATTTACCCAAATGATATGAATTCTGTGTTCGGAGGACCGGCATGGGAGTGGGTTCCAGAACTGGGACAGTATTATTTTCATCAGTTTTCAGTGAAACAGCCAGATCTGAACTGGGAGAATCCGAAAGTGAGAAGAGAGCTCTATGATATGATTCTCTGGTGGATGGAAAAAGGAGCAGGTGGATTTCGTCTGGATGTAATCGATCAGATTGCAAAAGAGCCAGATCTTAAGATCACAAATAATGGACCAAAGCTGCATGAATTTCTGCGTGAACTAAGCAGAGAAACATTTCAGAAGGGGGATATGATCACTGTTGGAGAAGCCTGGGGAGCAACACCGGAAATTGCAAAGAAATATAGTAATCCAGATGGCAGTGAATTTTCTATGGTTTTTCAGTTTGAGCACATTATGCTTGATCAGGAAGAAGGAAAAGAAAAATGGGATACGATTCCATTGAATCTGGTTAAGCTGAAAAAATGCCTTGCAAAGTGGCAGAATACTTTATATCAGACAGGATGGAACAGTCTGTTCATGAATAACCATGATCTTCCTAGAATCGTGTCGCGTTGGGGAAATGACGGAAAATACAGAAAAGAGTCGGCAACAATGCTGGCGACAATGCTTCATGGAATGCAGGGAACTCCTTACATTTACCAGGGAGAAGAGCTGGGAATGACGAATGTGCAGTTTGACAGCATTGAGGAATATGAAGATATTGAGACATTGAATATGTACAAAGAGCGTCTGGAAAAAGGATATCAGCCAGAAGAAATCATGCAGTCTATCTACGCAAGAAGCCGTGATAATGCCCGTACTCCGATGCAGTGGAGCGGGGATGAGAACGGAGGATTCACAACAGGAGAACCATGGTTTGCCGTGAATCCAAATTATACCAGAATCAATGCCAAAGAGGCACTGGAAGATGAAAATTCGGTATTTTACTATTATCAGAAGCTGATTCGTTTAAGAAAAGAAAATCCAGTATTCGTGAATGGAAAATTTGAACTTCTTCTGCCGGAAGATGAGAGAATTTTCGCCTATACGAGAACAGATGAGCATACAAAGATGCTGGTATGTACAAACTTTACGGATGAGGAAGTTAGCTGCCCATTGCTTGATGAGTGGAAAGCCGGGGAAGTCTGGATCCGGAATTATGAGGACGACAGAGAAGGAAATATATTGCGTCCTTATGAGGCGGTGATAATTGCATTTACTGGCAAATAGATTGAGTTTCTTTTTTGGCATCAAAATTCATTTACTAGCATAAGTGATAGTGAAATTATGTGGATTTCAACTTATTATAAGTGTAAGATAATAACTATTGAAACCGCCGTGTACCGAACGGTACGCACGGTGGTGTGAGAGGACGGGAGCTAATCACTCCCTCCTACTCGATTACTTAATCGAGGATGGCATGGTAGAAACTATCACCAAGATAATGGGCAGTTTCCATCAATCGTTTTGCTGTTTCGTGATAGGTTGGTATCCCAGCTTCCGTAGCAGCCTTTGATAATGACATGCCACTCAGATTAACCAACAGCATTTCTTTTGCACCTTCATAAGGTAATTCATAATTTGCGTCTGGCATAAGTGAAATGGCAGATTTAACAGGCTTTACAAGCAGTCTGTCATCATATATACCACCAACAATTTTTCCACGATAATAGATGATGTACTCCCTCATCATTGCTCTATATGTTATTTCTTCCAGTTCGGATATCTGTTCTAATATAAAATTCAAATACTCTTTATGTGAAGCCATATTCTACCTCATCATATTACATTTTTCTTTATTGCTTCTTTCCTGTTTTTGGTACTGAAAGCACATTATTGACGGCAGGTGCGCATATTTATCCGTTAAAAACAGTAGGAAATTTAATGGGGTTTGTAGGATTTTTCATGTTCCTTGCCTGCATGGCACTCCTGCTTGTGCAGTACGAGCCGTTTTCGGGTGCCAGTGCAGGTGAAAACGCAGTCATGCGTCAGGCGGGCGACCAGAAAGAGGGAAAGCTGTGGCTTGGAGGCTGTCTGCTGGCAAATACTGTATTTCCCTTACTCAGCGCTCTTATATTGTTCCACTTTAAAGTAGACAAAGTGGTGAATGGTTTCTTTATGCAGGGCATGCCGTTGTTTTATGGAGTTTGGGGTACCGTGAATGCCCTGTTTGTAATTTTAACGACAGTAGTCTGGTATCAATGTTATGCCAAAAAGAATGGAATCAGTCTGGATTCGATTGATTTAAAGATTTCTGCGGCTCATCTGGGAAAAACAGTGGCGACAGCCCTGACAGTGACGGGCCTTGCTTTAACATTATTGTTTGTTGTAAAGTTTTTCTTTAATACGGATTTTCGCATCCTGTACTGGGCAGTACGTCCGTTTAATGCCAGACGTCTGCTGGAATCATTGAAGCTTCTGCCGTTGTTCATGGTGGCATATGTAACGGCTTCTGTATTTATTAATTGTCTGAATTTTAATACATCATTTGGCAAGACTGAGAAGAAAAATATTGTGGTTTTATCATTGCTGAATATTTTGTCTCCATTCATCTTAGCAGCGTTGGGGTATGGATATTTTCTTGCTACAGGAGTAAATAGCTTTTATGGAACAAATAACCAGATTTCAGACTGGATGGTGCCGCCATTACTATTGTTGTTTATCACGCCGTTTATTACAAGGGCAATCTACAGGAAAACAAAAAATCCGTACCTTGGAGGAATCATTAATGCAGTAATTGTTACGATTATGACATGTGTAAATGCACAGATTGTATTTCCGACATAGAAATCTGGTTTTGCACCGGAGCCATTCCTGTATGACAGACAGGGATGGATGTCAGAATTTCCTACAGCATATCTAAAAACAGAAAAGGAAATCAATACATATATTTTGGCGGGCGTGCTGCGTTTCACGATGAATGTGGAGTGCAGTGCACCCGCTTTTTCTGGTTATGGATAATAAAATACAGCCTTTTTTTCAGGAAATATGGTAAACAGGTTTACAGAAAGTGCTTCTGTTTCCGGTACTCCGTTGGGGTTAATTTGTAGCGTTTTTTGAATAATCTGCAAAAATAGTCGACGTTATGAAATCCTGTCTCAGAAGAAATGAGACTGACTTTTTTCTCAGTTTTTGAAAGCAACTGACCGGCCTGTTTTAAACGGTAGTTAATGAGATAGTTAACCGGCGTTATATGTAAATATTTCCGAAACAGATTCAAAGCGGTACTCTTACTGACCATTGCCTGTTCTGCAATGTCATCCAATGAGATACTCCGTGAGTAATTTAGATGGATAAATTGCATCATGAGCTGTAACCGGGCTTGAGAAGCGGTTGAATGCTCCTTGTGCTCTTCCTGGTATGAAATGTCTGTGTTTTCAAATATTTCCAGCCAGAGATTCTGAAGGAGAGAACTGGTAAGGAGTTCTTTGGACGAAACGGAATCCTGTGCAGAAATAATTTGCCGCATGATAGATAAAACCTTTGCTTGCCAGCATACTTCTTTATGAAATATGAGAAATGGCAATGGGTAAGAAATGATCGGCAGAATATATTTCTGATAAATCAGGCTGTCGCAAGGGGCAATAAAAGAAGGCATAAATACAAAATTGGGAATGAGGGCTTTTGAGGAAGAATAAAGGCGATGGATTACCTTTGTATTAATGAATATACCATTTCCTTCGGTTAAATTAAATTGGTCTTCTCCAATCCACAAAGTAACGGTTCCGGATTCAATATAAATAAACTCCAATTCTGTATGCCAGTGCCATTCGACACAGTTGAAATCAAAAACTGACAGATCTTCATAATAAAACTGGAAAGGATAGAGATTGCTTCCGTGCTGAATTGTTTCCATCAAATCTTCATCTGTAATGATTTTAGTATAGGTTGTATTTATATTCATAGAAACTTCCTTCTTTGAACCATACTTTACGATATTATACAATAAATTTCGGAAATAAATCAATGAAAACAAAAATATTATGTTATATAATTCAATAAAAAACGAGGTGAAAGAACATGATATTTAAATGGTTAAATGAAAGTGAAATAATGATGGAGGGGGATAAAATTGAAATATTTGCTCCTACAGGGATGGGGGGAACGTGTATATGAAAATTTGTCTATTGAGAGAAGGACAGTAAAAAATATCAGAGCTGAAAAAAAGGAGTGGTGATTCCTAATATCTTATGAAAATAATGGTGAAAATAGAAAATTCCATATCAGGAAAGAGTCTTTCTCTGTATGTTGACAATAAGAGGAAGGTAAATAAATTAATGATCAATCTGATAGAAGCGGGATTTACCGTTAATTATGAGCCTCGTTATATATCGGGAAATTATGAAGGATGCTTTCTGTGTGAGGATGGAAATGTGATTAAAATATGTTGTAGAAAACAAAAGGAGTGATGACCATGTCAAATTATCAGAAAACAAAAAGAGCCTGTTATATGGGATTTATTACACAGGCAATTGCAGCTAATTTTGCCCCATTGTTATTTTTAAAATTTCATAATGATTATCAGATTGCACTTGGAAAAATCGCATTGATTTCTACCTGCTTTTTCCTTACACAGTTGTTGGTAGACCTGTTTTGTGCTAAGTTTGTGGACAAAATAGGGTATCGTATCTGTATTGTTATTTCTGAGGTGTGTTCCGCAGCAGGATTGGTTGGTCTGGCTTTTTTGCCGGATCTTTTGCCGGAACCGCTTGTTGGAATTATCCTGAGTGTGATAGTATATGCAGTCGGAAGTGGTCTTATTGAAGTACTTTGCAGCCCGATAGTGGAGGCGTGCCCATTTGATAACAAAGAGGCAACGATGAGTCTGCTTCACTCTTTTTATTGTTGGGGAGCAGTGGGAACGATTGTGATTTCCACACTGTTTTTTGCGGTGTTTGGCATGGACAGCTGGAAATGGCTGGCTGTCTTATGGGCACTTGTTCCGGCCATAAATATCTATAATTTTGCAACCTGTCCGATCGAGCATTTGGTAGATGAGGGGGAAGGAATGGGAATAAAAGAACTGTTTCGAAAACCTCTTTTCTGGATTTCCATATGTTTAATGATCTGCTCCGGTGCATCAGAACTGGCTATGGCACAATGGGCATCTGCTTATGCGGAGGCTGCTCTGGGGCTGTCAAAGACAGTTGGCGACCTGGCCGGTCCCTGCATGTTTGCTGTTACAATGGGAATCAGTCGTATAATTTTCGGAAAGTATGGTGATAAAATAGATCTGATGAAATTTATGATCGGATCTGGAATTTTATGCGTGATATGCTACCTGCTTGCTTCTGTATCGTCGAATCCGATATCAGGTTTGATTGGATGTATTATCTGTGGCTTTTCTGTTGGGATTATGTGGCCCGGCACAATCAGTATTTCATCAGAAAGATTTCCGGCAGGTGGAACGGCTATGTTTGCTTTGCTTGCTATGGCGGGGGATCTGGGTGGAAGCATAGGTCCGGGGATTGTTGGACGTGTTACACAAAGTGCAGGAGACAATATTCGTGCAGGTATGGGAGTTGGACTTTTGTTCCCGGTTATTTTATTAATCATGCTTTTTATTTTTGCAAGGCAAAAATTTTTTTCAATAAAGTTTATGGGGGATATGATGGATGAAAATTGATATTAAGAATTTCAAATGGATTCGTGAACCGAAAGAATATAAAATTACGGAAAATGAGATTGAGATTGTCACAGAACCTCATACAGATTTATGGCAGAGAACGTATTATCATTTTAGGAATGATAATGCGCCTGTTCTGCAGATGGAAACGAATGAAAAATATTTCAGTTTTGTAGTTGAGACCGATTTTGTGGATAGTCATACGAGATTTGATCAGTGTGGAATTGTACTTTATCTGGATAGTGAGAATTGGTTAAAAGGTTCTATCGAATATGAAAATAAAAAATTTCAACATCTTGGAAGTGTGGTAACCAATCATGGTTATTCAGATTGGGCAACTACAGAAATTCGTGCAGATGTAAAGAAAATGTGGTATCGTTTAAGCAGAAGGGAAGATGATTATTGTATAGAGTGTTCAGCAGATGGGATTAAGTTTTCCCAGATGCGTGTCTGTCATCTTCATGAAGGTGGAAATCAAATTCGGTTTGGAGTTTATGCCTGCTCACCGGAAGAGTCATCCTTTAAAGCAATATTTAAGAATATGCAGCTGACGAAATGTCAGTGGCTGGCACACGATGGGCAGCAACCAGATTAAGAAATAGCTACTCTGGTTCATCCTTTCAGATGGCAGGAGAGAAATATGAAATTCATCCAGGGATAAAGGCAGTACTGATGATGGGTTCTGCAAGTGGGCATATTTTATGACTGTAACAAACCTTTTTTGTACAGGACAGAACATCTTGATTGATGGACTTGAGGCTGGAAATGTGCATTTTGTATGGCCGGAGAAATAGCAATATAGACTACATAGGGAGATGACAGAATGAACAGATTCGAATTGATAAGTCAGATAAAAAAGTATAAAGCTTTTAATGAACAGGAAGAAAAAGATAAATATCTTCTTTTAGAGTGGATCATAGACAATGAGGATGCATTTTCAAGAGAAAATAAAATTGCTCATATTACAGCAACTGGTTGGGTGGTAAACAAAGACAGAAGCAAAGTCCTTATGGTATATCATAATATTTATGATTCATGGTCATGGGTTGGCGGACATGCAGATGGAGAAACAGATCTTCTGGCAGTTGCCATGCGCGAAGTCAAAGAAGAGACAGGAATTAAAAAAGTCTGTCCTGTAACAGAGGATATTTTTTCTCTAGAATCACTTACAGTAGATGGTCATATTAAAAATGGCAGCTATATTTCCAGTCATTTGCATCTTAATATAACCTATCTTCTTGAAGCGGATTCTGAAGAAGCTGTTTCAATAAAAGAAGATGAGAACAGTGGAGTAGCTTGGTTCGCTCCGGAAGAAGCATTAAAAAAATCTTCGGAACCTTGGTTTGTAGCACATATTTATAAAAAACTGTTGGATAAGATGGACGAGACAGGAAGGAATGTAAGATGAAAGCAACGCATGTGGAGACTATAGTACTGCTTTCCCACAAAAAGCCAGACGGACATATCAACGTAAAAGTTGAGTTTGGCGAGGGTGAGGGAAAAGTACCGTTGGATAATGTCGCTAAAAGAGTTGAGGCATACAAGCCGAAAGAGCGAGTTATATACAAGATGATAAAGGAATATATAGAAGCTAAATATGGCTTCAAAGTACATACTGCGTATATAGCAGAGGTGAAGAGAAGTTTGGGCTTGCCAATGTATGACGCTCCTAATGCAGTAGAAGAATTGAAACATCCTAGAAAATATCCGACAGCCGAGAAAGTGGAAGCAATAAAGGATGCCTTGAAACATTTTGAGATGATTTAATGACAAAGCCGCTTGCTTATTGAATGGGTAAGCGGCTGCTTTATTATAATTAGTGTAATATAATAAAGCTTGTTCGAGAGTAAAGGGAGAGGATACGTATGAGAAGAACGTTATTCAGGTACAGGTCATTTAATACGGAAAAACTGAATGATTATAGCTATATTCATCAGAGGATAATTAACATTGAAAGAAAAGCAGGATTGCTCTGCCTGATCGACTGTGATAAATTTAAATCCATAAATGATACATATGGTCACGCTGTAGGGGACAAGGTTATCATAGCCATTGCAGAAACTTTACAGAAATTATGCCATGATAAGAATGTGGCTTTTCGCCTTGGAGGCGATGAGTTTGCAATATTTATGCCGGGCATTGTGGAGCAAAAGGCAGCGGAGAAACTTTTCGAAATACTTTTTGAGAATATCAGACGGATCGATATTGAGGAAATGCAGGGAAAAAGTATAGAAATAAGTATGGGAACATGTTTTTATGAGGGAACGGAGGAAGTTTCTTTTGATCAGCTGTACAAAAATGCTGACAGTGTAATGTATCATAGCAAAGAAAAACAAGGTTGTAGTGCTATGATTTACGGATTGTATGCAGACAAAAAGATAAATGGAAGGTAATAATTAAAGATGAAATCAATGCAAAATGACATGACTGTTGGAAATCCAATGAAGATCATTTTAAGCTTTACGCTTCCGATTTTTATTGGAAATGTATTTCAGCAGTTTTACAATATGGCCGATGCCGTAATCGTAGGTAAATTTGTCGGCAATAAAGCACTGGCGGCAGTCGGAAGTACGGGGACGATCATGTTTCTGATCTATGGGTTTGTTGTCGGCATGACTGCGGGATTTACCGTACTTACGGCACAGAAATTCGGAGCCGGAGATATGAAAAGTATGCGCAAGACAGTAGTAGGAGCAGGGGTGTTATCCTTTATTGTGGGTGCTCTGCTTACAGTATTGTTTATGGTATTTATGAAACCTCTTCTGACTTTGATGAATACACCGTCTGATATTTTTGCGGATGCGTATGCATATATCATGATCGTCAGCGGCGGAATCCTTGCTCAGATGCTGTATAATTTATTGTCCAGTATTCTGCGTGCACTGGGAAACAGTAAACTTCCACTGTATTTTCTGATTATCAGTGCACTTTTGAATATTGTGCTGGATCTGGTGTTTATCGTAGGATTCCACATGGGCGCAAAAGGAGCGGCAGTAGCGACCGTGATTGCACAGGGAACATCCGGGGTGCTTTGTCTGTTTTATATTATTGCGAAGGTACCGGTGCTTCATCTGAAAAGGGAAGATTTCTATGTAGAAAGTGGTATTTACAAAAATCAGCTCCGTATAGGAATTCCGATGGCACTGCAGTATTCGATCACAGCTATCGGAACGATGATGGTACAGTCCTCATTGAACATTCTGGGATCTACACTGGTTGCGGCATATACTGCAGCAGGAAAAATCGAACAGGTTGTTACACAGGCATATGTAGCTATGGGAACAACTATGGCGACTTATGGTGCGCAGAATATGGGCGCCGGTTCTGTAAAGCGTATCCGTGAAGGATTCCGAGCATGCACGATCATCGGTGCCGTGTATTCTGTTGCAGCCGCAGCGTTCATTATGACGGTGGGAAAATTTATGACCTATCTGTTTGTATCAGAAGATGTAAATGTGATCATGAGTTCTGTTGATGTTTATCTGAAATGTATCGGAATTTTCTTCATTCCGCTGGCAATCGTAAACATTTATCGAAACGGAATTCAGGGACTTGGTTATGGACTTCTGCCGATGATGGCCGGTGTGGCAGAGCTGATCGGACGTGGAGTTGTGGCAGTGATCGCCGGAGAAATGCGCAGTTATACAGGAGTCTGTCTGGCAGGACCGGCCGCATGGTCGCTGGCGGCGGCGCTGTTGATCGTAATGTATTTCTTCATTATGAATGTACATTTGAAAAAAGTATTTGGGACGAACGGGAAAGACTGATGAGGTCTTTCCTTTTTTACACATAAACGTAGTAATAAAAACTATATCACAAAGAAAATAAAACAATAAAACGTTGACATACATAGTGAAAAGATTTATACTAACAAATAGTTTGATAATCAAAATAAATATCAGAAAGAAAAAGGAGATACTATGCATACAGACAATACATCATTAAAGCCACTTCAGATAGGAGAACTGACAGCAGAGAAACCAATCATTCAGGGCGGTATGGGAGTTGGTGTCAGCCGGAGCTCTCTTGCAGGCGCAGTGGCGGCAGAGGGAGGCATCGGAATTATTTCGACGGCACAGATTGGATATGACGAGGAAGGGTTTGAACGGGATCAGGCAGGATGTAACCGCCTTGCCATAAGTAAACACATCCGTCGGGCAAAAGAGATCGCCGGCGGCAGAGGGCTGGTTGGTGTCAATATCATGGTGGCACTGAAACATTACAAAGAGCATGTGCAGGAAGCGGTGAAGGCTGGTGCAGACGTAATCATCAGCGGAGCCGGACTTCCAATGGATTTGCCCAAACTGGTCGGAGACAGTGTAACAAAAATTGCACCAATCGTTTCTTCCAAAAGAGCTGCGCAGCTGATTTTGAAAATGTGGGCGCACCGTTATGAGCGTACAGCCGATTTTCTTGTGATTGAAGGACCGAAGGCCGGAGGTCATCTGGGGTTTTCACGAGAGCAGTTAAAGGATGTGGAAGCACTTGATTATGATCAGGAGATTAAAGAAATTATTGAATGTAAAAAAGTATATGAAGAAAAATTTCATACAAAGATTCCGGTGATTGTGGCAGGGGGGATTTTTGACAGAAGTGACATTGATCATGCACTGGAATTAGGGGCTGATGGGGTGCAGATTGCCAGCCGGTTTGTGACAACAGCGGAATGTGACGCTGCTGAAGAATATAAACAGGCTTATATAAATGCAAAGAAAGAAGATATCCAGATTATTCAGAGTCCGGTCGGAATGCCAGGAAGAGCTCTTCGAAATGAATTTATCAAAGGTCTGGAAAATGCCAGAAAACCGATCACAAAATGTTATAATTGTCTCGAGAAATGTGATCCGCGGTCAGTGCCGTATTGTATCACGAAAGCACTGATCGATGCAGTCAGAGGAGACATAAAGAACGGTCTCATTTTCTGCGGAGAAAATGTGGACCGTATTCATGAGATGACAACCGTGCATGATCTGATGCAGGAACTTTGTTACTGAACCGGTTCGCGGTTCCGAAATCTTGCGTACATTGCGTGAACGACGGTGATCAGAGACGGAAGCAACATCAGGATTCCGTACCAGTTGGAATCGGACAGAAGTATCAGTGGAAGCACAAAGGCCAGAAAAAAACAAAAGTACAACATTCCGGACAGTATACATGGCAGGAAATGATTCCAGCCGATCAGGCCGGACAATGCGGCAAGAATCAGCATGAGAAATGCCATATAATTTGTAAGAGTATTTTGCGGAAAATCAAGCAGACCTGCGGAAATACTCATGGCAACACCGGTCAGCAGAAAAAAAACATTAAAAATGCGCATCAGGCGTGTTACAAAAGGTGAACTGCCATTTGGCGAGCAGTATTCCCAGAGTTCGACTTCGAGCTTTTCTGCGAGTTCTCTTGCTGCTCTGGTAAAGGTATTGTTTGTCATGACCATGGCGGCATCACAGTCATAGAAATCTGCACCGGCATAGGCTTCCTGAATGGCTTTGTTGCCAACGGGATGAGAGTAATATTTGCACTGGATTCCATACTTCAATCCGTTTTTCTGCGCAAGAATGTCAACGCCCTGGTCACCGCTTCCCTTGGTTACGGTAACTTTGTGAAATCCACGGTAACGTAATAATTCTGCGCAGCGATGTTCAAACTGGAAACCATCCATGTCTCAAAACTCCTTTCTGTCAGTCCTGTCTGTTATTGCCTATTTTAGCTTTTAGGGAAGGAAAATGTCAATAATAGAATCAGGAAGGGGAAATGAAACATAAAGCTTGATAAAGTGACAGTTTCTGGTAAAATGAGGAGAAAGGAGGCGACAGTCATGATTACGCTAAATGATTACCTTTATTCAGGAGATACGATCCTTCGTATTTTGCATAATTATATTCATGATCTCAGAAAAGATGCAAAGAAAACACATAATGAAATCGATATGATCCACTGTAATTTTCTGATCCTGATCAGAGAACTTCTGGAACATAATGATTTCCTTACTGCGCAGTCTCAGCAGATCAGAGAATTTTATAAATATATGGCAAAAGAATATCCGTTTCTTGCGTTTACATTTCGGGGGCGGATTAAATCGCTGATACGTGCGGAAGAAAAGTTTAATGGTTATGTTGTAGAGTATATTTATAATTATTATACAGAACACGGGGAATATCCGTCGCTTACGGAGCTGAAGAACAGACTCAGCTGTTTCCGGGATTTTATTGCCTATCGAATTGTGATCGCTATGCCGAGGTGTCATCTGAAATGTGAGGAAGACCGCGAGTCGGAAGAATTAAAATATTTATATGAAATTGCCAATGTACTGCCGGGATTTCTTGAGGAAAGAGGATTTACGGCGGAACCGGCAAATGGTGTAAAAGAAAGTACATCTTCACTTTTAAATGAAGATGTACGACCATACTACAGGGATTATATCTGCGGGACAGAGCCGGATGAATATCAGTCTTTACATATTACATTTTATGATAACAGTTCAAGGTCTTATATGGAGGTGCAGCTTCGTACAAAGACAATGGATGACATAGCGGAAATCGGACCTGCCAATCATCTCGGATATGAGAAAAAGCAGGAGAGTGAAAGAGTCAGAAGAGATGCCATTCCGAAAGGGGAGTGCATTTATTTTGATGAAGCTTATGAGCGGGGGATGAAGCTTCTCGGACTGGAGCTGTCCGAATTGGATGTGAATATGTTTTCGGCAGTAAATAACAGTCTGATCAATGACGGCTGTGGATTGTACCGCGGCCGCCTGATCCTTCCATATGAACATCTTTCGAGATTTCAGAACGATCTGATCGACTGATAAAAGCGGACCGGTGGGGTATCAGCGTTCCATCATACTGATGGATTCGATACCCACACTGCCTCCGCGTACCACTTCTATATTTTTGAATTCTTCTTTGATCAGTTTGACAACCGCGTCATTTTTGGTTGCTGTCTGTACAAATTCGAGAAGCAGGCTGTCTTTGCCATAGTCGATGACTCTGGCTTTGAAGGTTTCTGCAATCTGAAACAGTTCTACTTTATCAGCAGGAGAACATTTCCGTACTTTTATATATAAAATTTCTTTCATGCGGACAAACACATCGGTGAAGTCGATGACTTTAATGACTTCTACCATGCGGTTGAGCTGCTTTTTGATCTGCTCAAATGTTTCATCGTCACTGACTGTCGCAATTGTCATTCTGGAGACGGTCGGATCTTCTGTAGTACCTACAGTAAGACTGTCCAGGTTATAGGACTTCCCGGAAAAAAGTCCGGAGATTTTGGAAAGTACACCGACCTGATTTTCAACGTATAGAGAGATCCATCTAGTTTTCATTCCTTTATCCATTCTTGATTCCTCCTAACAATCCATAATCAGATCAGCCAGTGTTCCGCCTGGTTTGACCATCGGATAAACCATTTCTTCCGGATCAATGATAAATTCGATCACGGTAGGTACCTTTGTGCTCTTACGCGCTTCTTCAAATGCAGCTGTAATTTCTTCACGTGAAGTTACGCGGATTCCCTTTGCACCATAACTTTCGGCAAGCTTGATAAAATCCGGAGTATATTTGGGATATTCCTGTCCGTCTGTTCTGCGGGAAAGTGCACCGGATCTTAAATTAGTCATGGAGTAACGTTTTCCGTAGAAAAGTTTCTGCCACTGACGTACCATACCAAGGTAAGTATTATTGAAGATGCAGTTGATGATCGGCAATTCTTCAAGAACAGCAGTTGCCAGTTCCTGAATGTTCATCTGCATACCGCCATCACCGGAAATGGAGATGACAGGAGTACCCGGATTACCAATCTGTGCACCGATTGCTCCCGGAAGTCCGTATCCCATGGTTCCGAGTCCGCCGGACATGACAAGCTTACGGTTCTCAGTGATATCTACGAACTGGGAGGTCAACATCTGATGCTGTCCGACATCGGTTACGATGATCGCTTTGTCAAACTGTTTATTGATCTCAGTGAAAATATCCAGAGGTCCCATCAGCGGACGGTTCTTCATAGTAAGCGGATGTTCGTTTTTCCATGCATCAATTTCCGCACGCCATTTTTTCGTATTACATTCAGTAACATATTCAGCCATTTTTGTGATGGCTTCTTTAGCATCGGCAACGATCGGGACATCTACATGGATATTTCTGGAAATAGATGCTGTGTCGATATCGATATGAACGATCTGGGCATTCGGGGCAAACTCGTGGAGTTTACCGGTGATACGATCGTTAAAACGTGTACCGATGGAAAAAAGAAGATCACAGTTGGTAACAGCCATATTTGCAGCATAAGCACCATGCATGCCGAGATTTCCGATAAAGAGAGGATGTTTCGTGGAGATAGCACCGCGGCCCATAACGGTTGTAACAACCGGAATCTGAGTTTTTTCTACAACGGAGGTAAAAATATCATTTGCATTGGCAATGTTAACACCGCCGCCGGCGAGGAACAGAGGCTTTTTTGCTTTTTGAAGCATCTTCAGAGCTTTCTTTAGCTGTCCCATATGTACGCTGGTATTTGGTTTATAACCACGGATATTGACGTTCTTTGGATATTCTGCACTGCCGAGTTCTGCCATGACATCTTTTGGAAGGTCGATCAGGACAGGGCCGGGGCGGCCGGTTCTTGCGATATAAAAAGCTTCTTTAATGATGCGGCCGAGATCTTCACGGTTGCGGACAGTGACTCCGTATTTTGTAATGCTACGTGTAATGCCGACAATGTCGACTTCCTGAAAAGCATCATTTCCGATCAGATGACGTGCAACCTGTCCGGTAAAACAGACAAGCGGTACACTGTCGTAATTGGCAGTAGCAAGTCCGGTGACAAGGTTGGTTGCGCCCGGACCGCTGGTTACCAGACAGACACCGACCTTTCCTGTAGTTCTTGCGTAAGCATCTGCTTCATGGACAAGTGCCTGTTCATGACGCGGCAGAATGATGTCAATGCCGCTCTGACGATATAATTCATCACTGATATCGATGGTGCATGCGCCCGGGTAACCGAATAAGGTGGTTACGCCTTCTTCTTTTAAGGCTTTTACCAGTAATTTATTTCCTGAAATCTGTCTCAATAGACTACCTCCTTCTGTGACATAAAGCGGACAAATTCGCTTTAAAGTCTATAAAAAATCCTAAGCATATAAAACACTCAGGAGCAAAAATCCACGGTACAACTATGGAGATAATTATAAAATAAGAGACTATATTTGTCAATGTTCACAATTTCTGATAAAATAGAAAGAACGTAGATTACTGTGGATGGAATAAGCAGTAACGGAATACATATAAAGTAATATTTGGAGATAAAAATCAAATGAACGAAACTGATAGGATCCGGCACTTGATGGAAGCATGCTGCCTCTGCCCGAGAGAGTGTGGCGTGAATCGGTTGGAAGGAAAGAAGGGATTCTGTGGCGTAGATGCAAAAGTGATGGTTGCAAGGGCTGCTCTCCATATGTGGGAGGAACCCTGCATTTCCGGAAGAGAAGGATCGGGGGCTGTGTTTTTTTCAGGCTGTTCGCTGGGATGTGGATTTTGCCAGAACAGACGCATATCAAGAGGACAGAGCGGGAAGCAGATTACGATCGAACACCTTGTGGATATTTTTTTGAATCTGCAGGAACAGAAGGCAAATAATATTAATCTGGTGACGGCAGGACAGTTTCTGCCACAGGTGGCGGAAGCGCTGAAAAGAGCAAAGGCACGGGGACTGCATATCCCGGTCGTATATAACAGCAGTGGCTATGAGAAAACAGAGATGCTTAACATGCTCGATGGCCTGGTGGATATTTATCTGCCGGATTTTAAGTATATGGATCCAGAACTTGCAGGGAAGTATTCTCATGCGAAAGATTATCCGCAGGTGGCGAAGCTGGCACTGGAGGAGATGGTTCGACAGGTGGGAATGCCGGAATTTGACAGCCGTGGGATGATGAAGCGCGGTGTGATCGTTCGACATCTGTTATTGCCGGGACATGTAAAAAATTCAAAAAATGTATTAAAGTATCTGTATGAAACTTACGGAGATAAAATCTATATAAGCATGATGAGTCAGTACACACCGATGCCGGCGATGAAAGATGATCCGCAGTTATCGCGAAAAGTAACAGACAGAGAATATGAGAGACTAATTGATTATGCGATTTCGCTGGGGCTGAATAATGGATTTATTCAGGAAGGCGAAACTGCAAAAGACAGTTTTATACCGGAATTTGACGGAGAGGGAGTATAAATGGCTGAGAAGAAATTTGGACAGAAACGAGAGTTTAATAGAGAAAAAAAGAAGACAAAAGACAATACATATACGAAAAAGAAAACTTATAAAGAACCAGTGAAAAAGCAACAGCAGATAACAGATGAAAAATCTGAGCAGAAAAAAGTGACATCAAAGAAAACAGAAAAATCACTCTGTCCGGTACATGGAAAATGCGGTGGATGTCAGCTCCTGGACATGCCTTATGAGAAACAACTGAAAAAGAAACAGAATCATGTGAGCAAGCTTCTTCAGCCATACTGTAAGACAGAGAAGATTGTCGGAATGGAGAACCCATTCCATTACAGAAACAAAGTACATGCTGTATTCGGTCATCGAAAGGACGGTACCGTGATTTCAGGAACATACCAGCAGGGAACGCATTTTATCGTACCCGTTGATGAATGTCTGATTGAAGATAAGAGAGCAGATGCGATCATCTGCGATATTCGCGGACTTCTGAAATCATTTAAGATAAAGACCTATAATGAGGACACCGGATACGGATTGTTTCGCCATGTACTGGTACGCACTGGTTATCACAGTGGACAGGTGATGGTGGTTCTTGTACTTGGCTCCCCGATTCTGCCATCCAAAAACAATTTTGTAAAAGCACTTCGTAAACTTCATCCGGAGATTACGACGATTATTTTGAATGTCAATGATCAGAAGACAAGTATGGTTCTTGGCGAAAAAGAAACTGTACTGTACGGTAAAGGGTACATTGAAGATGAGCTTTGTGGACATACCTTTCGCATTTCTTCAAAATCTTTTTATCAGGTCAATCCGGTTCAGACAGAGAAGCTTTATGCAAAAGCAATCGAGCTTGCCGGACTGACAGGAAAAGAACGGGTGATCGATGCATACTGTGGAATCGGTACGATCGGTCTGATTGCCAGCGACAAGGCAAAAGAGGTCGTCAGTGTGGAACTGAATCCGGATGCAGTCAAAGACGCAATTGTCAATGCAAAACAAAACGGAATCAAAAATGTGCGATTCTACCGTAATGATGCAAGTGTGTTTATGCGCCAGATGGCAAATGAAGGCGAAAGTGTGGATGTTGTATTCATGGATCCGCCACGCAGCGGAAGTGACGAGAAGTTTTTGTCCTCTGTAGTGACGTTACGTCCGAAACGGATCGTGTACGTTTCCTGCGAACCAACTACACTTGCACGAGATCTCAAATATCTTACCAGGTATGGCTATCGTGTAAGAACCGCTGTACCATTTGATATGTTCCCGGCGACAGAACATGTCGAGACTTGTGTGTTGCTACAAAGACGAACTATGTAGAAATCCTTAATTTTAGGCACTTTTTCAAGCATATCGTCTTTACGAGCGAGGGCGATAAAATCAGAAATAAAGAGATAAAAAACTATATCAATGTTTCGGTAGTAGTTGATATAGAGTGTGGGAACACAAACAATTAAATACTAAACTTTAGGGGTACTTGTTAAAAAAGTATCCCTTTTCAATGTAAGGCGTTCAGAAATGAGCGTCTATTTTTATACCCAAAATGAAAGGAGCATTAGATTTATGAAAAAGATGTTAAAACGATTGTGTATGGGCTTCTTAGCTCTTGCGACTGTCGTTACTGTTTTACCGACTACACCCGTCCAGGCAGAAAGTAAACAATACTGGACGGAAAGTGCAGAGCGTGTCGGTATCATTGAAAAAGTGATGAATGACGGTTCTATCAGTTCTACATTCAATGAGGGCATGATGAAAGTTGAGGGCGAAACTGCCTATTGTATTGACATCAATACAGATTTTAAGAATGGCTACAAGACCAGAGCTGACGCAAGCTCACGCATGAGTGCCGACCAGATTTCAGATGTGGCGTTATCCTTAGAGTATGTCAAACAGTATAGAGAAACTCACAAGGGACTGAACTACAAACAAGTTTATCTGTTGGAACAATGCGTTGTCTGGCAGAGATTGAGCGTACATCTTGGCTGGCAATGTGATAACGTGCGAGCTTCTTATGATGAAATACCAAAGGCGACGCAGGACGAAGTTTTCTCTGGTGCAAAAGTCTTTGTCAAAGAAAATAAAGGACGCTATGAATGTGGCGGTTATATCTACTCTGGCGAGGGGCAGGAATTAGGGCAATTCTGGGCGAAATTAAATGTCGGAAATGCGAAACTGCAAAAGACTTCCAGTAGTGCCAGTATTACAGACGGTAACGGGAATTACTCTATCGCTGGTGCAACATACGGTGTCTTTGCTGATAAGGACTGCACAAAACAGCTTGCCACCCTTAAGACTGATGAAAACGGAAATACAGATGTTGCAGAGGTAACGGCTGGCACAGTTTATATCAAGGAATTATCTGCACCAGCAGGATATAAAGTGGATAAAACAGTCTATCCATTGACAATCAAAGCTGGCGAAACAGCAACCTTGAAAGTATCAGATACACCAAAGGTAACAGACACTTTGATTGAGCTATTCAAGATTGATATGGAAATACAGAAAGACAATCCGCAGGGGAACGCTTCTTTAGCAGGTGCGGAATTTACATGGAAGTATTATGCTGGCTTCTATAATAAAGAAAATCTTCCTGCCGAAGCTACTCGTACATGGGTTACAAAGACAATCGCTGAAACTGACAGCGACGGGACAACCCACTATATCACAAAATTAGCGGACGCATACAAGGTATCTGGCGACAGCTTCTATATGCAGGACGGTAAGGCGGTTCTTCCACTTGGGACACTCACTGTTGAAGAAACAAAAGCTCCAAACGGCTACTTGCTGGATGGTGCATATATGCAGGCTGGCGATAAATCTGAACAGATTAAGGGCTTATATGTAACACAGATTAGAGAGGACGGCGACCTTGCCGTACTATCTGGAAGTAACCAATTTTCTGTATCAGATAAAGTCATTCGTGGCGGTGTGAAAATCCAGAAACGAGATTTAGAAACGGGCGATACCAAACCACAAGGAAGTGCCACCTTGAAAGATACTGCCTTTGACATCATTTCCTTAAATGATAATGAGGTATTGGTTGAGGGCAAGCTATACAAGAAAAATGAAGTGGTAAAAACAATCCATACGGATATTGAGGGTGTCGCTTCTACTTCCGCTGACCTTTTACCTTATGGAAAATTCCGTATCGTTGAGAGTGAAGCTCCAAACGGATATTTGACAGACGGTGCAATGCTGAACGGAGTCAGAGGCTATGAGAACCACACAGAGTAAGATTGAGGGCAGGCATGGCACTTTTGCATTTTTAGACAAAAGCGAGGACAGAAGCCGGAATATCCGAAAAGCGCGCCCCTCTGTCCGGGCGCAGCTTACCGCAGACAAGAAAACAACCGCCCCGAAAAAGGCAGCGGCAAAAAGAAAAAATCACGATTTGGAGGTATGAGCATGAATAGATTTACTGTTGAGGAAACAAACCTTTTGAGCATTTACCATGAGGGAAGCAAGGCGCAGCTTATAGAGAACATGACCGCTGCGCTGCCTTACATGGACGCGGGATTACGGGAGCTTGCAAAGCGCACCCTTTCCAAAGTGAACGCGCTGACCGACGCCGAGTACAAAGAACTTTCCGTTTATCCTGCTGATGAAGTATGACCGGGATTAAGCGGCTGTCGCCGCGACAAAGCCGCAAGGTAAACACCCTTGTGAAAAAGGAGTGCTGCAACTGCGAGAATGGCAACTGTATTTTACTGGACGACGGGGACACTTGCGTATGCCCGCAGCTCATTTCCTATTCCCTGCTCTGTAAGTGGTTTCGGATTGCCGTACTTCCTCTTGATAAGCTGCTCTATGCGGAACTCTATCAGACCGAGGACAGAAAGAAATGTACCGTGTGCGGCGCGTTCTTTGCGTCCACCTCTAACAGCGTCAAATACTGCCCGGACTGTCGGAAGCGGATTACCCGCAGACAGGCAGCCGAGCGCATGAGAAAACGGCGCGCTCTTGTTACGCGGTAAGGGCGAAAAAGCCTTGTTTTACAGGCTTCTGACAACCGTTTCCTCATAGGGCAAGGGCTTTATACCTTTTCCCTTAAAAACGGCGTTCTACTGCGTAACATTTCAGAACTGCACCCATAAGAAAACCGGGGCGCGGATAGTCTTTACTGACTGTCTGCGTCCCGGTTTTTCCTTTGCTATTTTTCCATGTTGATTTGAGGGGTTGCGCCCTTATCTGTGGTAAGTAAACGGTATATCGTAAGGGGGATATACCATGCAGCCACGACGAGCCGCCATATCAAAATGACCCCACCGATAATGCCGCCCAAAATGAAGTTGAGGGCAATGATACCCACCGTTCCGGCTATGTCATACCCATGCGGTACAAGCCATACGAACATACGGCGAATACCAAAGGGAATACCGCAGCACAGCCACACATAAAAGTAATTGGTCTGCCCGTCCTCTGTAAAGACGTTCTTAAACATGAAGAATAAAAACAATGCGATAACGGCGGGCAAAACGGTTCTCTTAAAAAAGTCTTTCCAAATTTCCCCGCGTGTCATGGTATCACTCCTTTTCTATTGGGAATTGTGGGATAGCTTCTAACAGTTTCAGTATGAGCGTTTGCCGTAAATCGTCGTCGATTTCCTCTTTTACGCTTCCGTCCGGCTGACGCTTTTTTACCATTGCAAGGCGGTTGATTTCGTCACCGTAACAAGCAAGCACTTTTTCCAACGCCCATTTTTCGCTCACAACGGCGGCGCGTATCGTTTCATAGTCCGGCATTTCCTGTTCCATTCTCTGACACTTCCTTTGCTGAAAATGTATCACTTTGGTATGTAACTACTGTTTTTGATAGGAACTATTATATCATACAAGTATGAACAAAGCTACTCCCCACGTTCTTTTCCTTTTTCCCGTTCCGGTTCTCTTGGCTGCCGTAAAATGCTGTCTATGTTCTGTTTGATAACGTCGTACTCTTTGACCTGTTTTTTCAGTCTGCCATAGTCGGCGTAAAGGGCTTCTTTCTGTTCCTGGAGCTTTTCATATTCCGATTGCAGCGCGGTGAGGTTCGGGAGCTTGGAAACGCCCGCCGCCTTTAATGCCTTTGCCGCTGCTTCATGCAAGATGATTTCGCGCTCATGGGCTGCCCGGTAACTGTCCTTATTTCTTGCTTTGCGGTATGCGTCATAGGCGGGTTTTGTCTTTTGGAACGTGGAAACATTCTTGATAAGCACCGCCATATCTGCAAGCCGTTTTTCCGCGCTCTTTAATGCGTCTGCCGCCTGTTCGCTCTCTGTCTGTATCTCTGCGATTTTTGCGGTCAAGTCGGTGTATTGTTCAATCTTGTGTTCCGTAATAAAATTCATGGTCTTAGCTGCCTGTTTCAGATTGTGGATTTTCGCCCATTGTTCATAACCCCGGCTCTGCGCCGCCTTGATACTGTTTTCAATATCAATGAGCAGGGACACGCCGCGTTCTGTCTTGGGAGCTTTGGCGGTGCGGGTACGCTTGCCCTCTATCCGTTCCCGGATTGCTTCCTCTGTATAATCTGCGCCGAGGGTTTTCAAACGGGTAAACCGTTCCTGTCCCGGAACCAAACAGGACACATATTTTCCCCGTTTGATTGTGAAGCCTTCTGCCTGTAACCGCGCGAGCAATTCTTCAAAGTCGGACACTTGGGGGATAAGGGTATCGACGGCAAGTTTCAATTTTGCTTTGGCGGTTTTCTCTTTCTTATACACCGCATAATTCTTTCCCTTGCCGCCTTTCTCCGGCACAAGGACGGACAAGCCGTTTTCCCGGCACAGCCTGTCGCTGATGTTGCGTATTCCGTAATAGGTGCGCTTGTTGGAAACATACTTGTGGTAGTCTACAAAGTTTACCGCACAAAAAATGATGTGGTTATGGATATGCCCTTTATCTATGTGAGTGGTAAGGACGTATTCATATTGCCCCTTTGTTACCGCGTCGGCAAGCTGTTTTCCGATTTCATGGGCTTTCTCATAATCGACTTCCCCCGGCTCAAAAGATTGTATCAAATGGTGTGCGAGGTTGTTTCCTCTGTCAAGAGCTTGCGACAATGTAAATCCGAACTCAATATCTGCCGTTTCATAGCTGCACCCGAACGAGGACACCAGCATTTTCCCGTCCGTCTTGTCCGGGTTTTGGATATAGTCAAGGGCTTTTTTTAACGTGCTTTTAATAGGCTTAATCTTTGTAACCGCCATATCTCCGCAAGCACCTCCTTGATTTCTTCTATATCCTCTTGGTAGACGCTGCCCGTCGCATTGACGCGCTTTGCAATCTGATTGACATTGACCCCGATTTTCTGTATCTCCGCTGTCATAGCTTTTATGTCGGCATGGTCTATCTGAATGATATACCCGTCGATTGCCATTTTCCGCAAGTAGGCTTCCATGTTCCGGGTAGGGACGAGCTGCATTTTCTGTTCAATGAACGCCCGTTCTTCCTCTGTTACTCTGAATTTAATTTGTACTGTCCGTTTCCTGCCGTTCATCGGCTCACACTCCTTTCCATTCCGAGGGTTTGGGACACTTCCCAACAAGCAATTTTCAACCGACGCGCCGCAGCGCAGGAGGGCGAAAATACGGAAAGGGTACCCCTTTCCTATGCTTGCTAAGAAACTTTCTCCCTTTATCCCTACTACATGGAAAATCTGATTTTGCCAAAGCAGGACAAAAGAAAAACGCCGCAAACTGCGACGTTTCAAACTGCTTTTTCTATGAAGAAACGAGGGAACTTTATTCCCCCGTTATTTCGTTGTTGGCTTCCTCAATCCCTTTTGCGGTAGCTGACAGGATTTTCAAATCCTTTTCGCTCATGCCGTTGAGCATGGTATCAAGCTGACGGCGGCGTGTGGACTTTTCCTGTTCCCGTTCCGGGAAAAAGAACTGGTCTACCGATACGTCAAGCAGGGTTACAAGCTCATACAAAATCTGCAAACTTGGGTGCTGCCCGCTGTTTTCAATGGACGCGATATATCGCGGCGCAATGTTCAGCTTATCCGCTAACTGGTTGCGGGAAATTCCCTTTGCTTTTCTTGCCGCTTTGATAGCCTGTCCGAAAGCCTTAAAATCAAACTTTTCTTTGCTCTGCTTCATAATCATTTCACCCAACTACATTGTATATTTCATCTCTCTTTCAAGATATGATTACACACATCATAGTATGGATAGAAATAGAGCATATCATGTACTTGCTATTATTCGGTTATCCGAGTATAATTATATTGATAATGTTTGAAGAAAGGACGGTTACGATATGGAATATATGTCTTGTCCCGAAGCAGCGGAAAAATGGGGTATTTCTGAACGGCGTGTGCAGATACTTTGTAAAGAAAATCGAATACCTGGTGTTTCAAAAATCGGTTATATGTGGTTGATACCCAAGAGCGCAGTAAAACCATTTGATAAAAGGATAAAAAGGAGTGTAGACAATGAATGAAAAAATTTTAGTTGTAGATGATGAAAAAGAGATAGCAGATTTACTTGAAGTTTATCTTAAAAACGATAATTATATAGTACACAAATATTACAATGGAATTGAAGCATTGGAATGTATTCAGAAAACGGAAATTGATTTGGCGATATTGGACGTTATGCTTCCTGATATAGACGGATTCCGTATTTGCCAAAAAATTAGAGAAAATTATTATTTCCCTGTTATTATGCTTACAGCTAAAATTGATGATGGCGATAAAATAATGGGGCTAACAATAGGTGCCGATGATTATATAACAAAACCTTTTAATCCCCTTGAAGTCATTGCAAGAGTGAAAACACAGTTAAGACGCTATCAGAAGTACAACAATCCAACAAAAAAGCAGTTTTTTCCAAAAAGTGAATATGACATTAGAGGATTGATTATCAATAAGGACACGCATAAATGCTTTTTGTTCGGAAAAGAAATATCTTTAACTCCTATCGAGTTTTCAATCCTTTGGTATTTATGTGAACATCAAGGCAAAGTTGTTTCAACTGAGGAACTATTTGAAAATATCTGGAAAGAAAAATATTTAGATAATAACAACACCGTAATGGCACATATAGGGCGGCTTAGAGAAAAATTAAATGAACCCGCCAAAAATCCAAAATTTATCAAAACAGTTTGGGGGGTAGGTTATGAAATTGAATAAAAATGAACAAAATTATCTGCTTACAATCCTGTTTAAAAGTTATATCTTACAGAGTGTAATTTGTTCGGGAATTATCTTAGTGTGTACGGTTTCGTTAGATATGGGACTTACTTGGGTACTGGATAGATATGTGGAACATTACTACCTGATATGCTATTGTAGGCAAATCGGGTTCAGGAAAAACAAGCCTTATATCAATTATAGGTTTACTCAACCACTCATATCAAGGCGAATTTCTTTATAATGGTATGTCTGTTTCCACTTTAACAGATAGCCAGCTATCTATGCTTCGAGCAAGTAATATCGGTTTTGTTTTTCAAAACTATTCTTTAATTAAACATTTAAGAGTTTGGGAAAATATTGAGCTTCCTTTACTTTATTCCAAAAAGAAAATGAATACAAGACAGCGGAAAGAAGCAATACGAAATCTTTTGCAAAGTGTTGGATTAGAAGGAAAAGAAAATGATTATCCATCTAATTTATCAGGAGGCGAACAACAAAGAGTGGCGATTGCCCGCGCACTTGCAGTATCGCCGGAAGCCATTTTATGTGATGAACCTACTGGTGCTTTAGATAAAAAAACCGGAAAACAAATTATGGACCTTTTACATCAAGTTGTGCTTAAAAATGGCATTATGCTTTTAATAGTAACTCATGACCTCGATATTGCAAAGACTTGTAATACAATTTTTGAAATGGACGGAGGGAGGCTTCAATGTGTTAAATATGATTCTTAAAGACCTTCGTATTTCTCCTCTAAGAAATATCTTAACAGGTATATCGATGTTTGTAGGAATTATTGCAATGATTAGTTCTGTCTTGGTGGGAACGCTTGGTAAAGAATATTTGATTTCTGTCAATGCACAGATGTATGGATGGAGTCCTACATATTCTTTTTCAATTACAGGATCAGATTTTCAAGATACCATTAAAATGGAGAATTTTTTTCGAGAAATTTACAATACTGATCATTTTGTGGCTGTTACCTTTTCCATGCTGGAAGAGATAACAGTTGCTCCAGTAGCGTCTGTCTCTTCTCTACAAGACATCTAATGACTATAATTTAGTTGTTCTTTATCAACAACATGGAAAGGAATTTTTAATATGTAGTTTAGGCTCTCAATCGGATTCTTCAAGATATGATGATGTGAATTATATTCTTAAAACAATAGATGAATCTGACTATTTAACTAAATGATTTCATCTGCCGGACGACGGCAAAAGAAAAAAAGCCGTCGCAGAGCAGACACATTTTCACGCGCCTACTCTATTTCGGCGGCTTTGATTATCAGAGCCGCCGTTTCTTTTTATCCATCTAAATTCCAACGACGACCCTCTACCATGTAAAGGCATGGCGGCTTTAGGAGGTAGCCGCCATGCACTTATCAACTTATCGACACAAATCGACATTCCCCCAATTATCAAAAAAAGTCTATCCCCTGCAACGGGGTATTTCGGGCATAAAGATGAACAATCACATCATCTAAATACTTTTTATGTTTCCTTTGCGTCTGTCTGCGCCTTGCAGATGGGCGCATTTTGCATTTTACAGAACTTTTTTCAAAGAAATTTTTGCTTTCGTCCGGCGTTTGAAAAAGTCGTCTGTATTATCACGCGAAAAGGGGAGGTACTACCACCTTTCGACAGAAAGGAGGTGAGAACATGGAACCTAATCGCAGAGAATTTCAAAAGCAATGTGCCTTTCAAAGTTTCTGTAAACGGGTGCTGCACAACGAAGCGTGCAACGCCCACGACGAAATCCGGCGACGCAGGAAACGGGAAGTATCGTTTTGCGACCTTGCCTTGCATGAGGAACGGCAGCTTTACACCGTTGACAAGTATTTTCAAGACGAAGAAGCTGAACCGCGTTATCAAATGGCAGGAAAAGAGATAACCCCGAAACTGCTGCTTGAAGCAATCCGCACTTTGCCGGAGGAAAAAAGGACTGCTATCCTGCTGTACTATTTCGAGGGCATGACCGACGTGGAAATCGGAAAGATGTTCAATACGTCGCGCAGCACGATACAGTACAGACGGACAACAGGTGAAAGCCTTAATGCAGCGCGTCGAGGGTACTGTTTGGGAAATGCCTGTTATCTTGGGCGGGCTTTACGGTATGCGCCGTTCTGAAATCTTAGGCTTGCGTTGGCGCAATGTGGATTTGGAGAACAACACCTTTGATGTTACCGAGCAGCTACCTTTCAAGGTACCGCCAAAAACAAAAGTCATTGAAGAAATGGCACCGCCGAAATCCAACGGCAGAAAGCTACCCATTACGGAGCTTGCCCGCCCGTTCTTCCTCAAACAGCTTGCCATGCAGGAAGTACAGAAAGAACAGGCAGCAAAAGACGGAAAGCCTTACTATGACAATGACCTTGTTGTAGCAAAGCCGGACGGCGCACCTATCGCCGCGTCGTGGGTGTCCTCTCAATTTGGAAAGCTGCTTGAAGATTTGGATATGCCGCACATTCGTTTTCACGATTTACGACATACGGCAGCGACCAATATGCACCAACTGACAGGCGACTTCTATACGGTTGGCGAAGTCTTGGGGCATACGCTTGCGGGTATCGGCGCGTCGCTTGGGCTTTCCATGAACTTTGAAGCTGTTACCGCCCGTTATGTGGACGTGCGGCTTGAACGAAAAAAAGAAGTTTTGGACGCTTACCATAGCGCGGTGGAAAAAGCAGCCCCGGAGAAACCAAAGGAAGCCGAGCCGAAAAAAGGAAAACGGGCAGCAAAGAAAAAACACAGCGAAATAGACCTTTAACCGCTGTATCTCTTTACTGCTCTTTACAACCTTTTATATGCCCGCGTGGAATTTGGGCACCATTTGGGCACCATTTACGGAAAAAGCACCATGAAAACAGAGGGTAAAAGAAACGCCGACAACTCACAAAAACGTAGTGTTCATGCGGGTTTTCGGCGTTTTCCTATCCCTTAACGGGCTTCTATTCATCTTGTGCGAGAGAGAAAAATTCTACTATTTTTTATAGAGAGATATTCAAAATCAGAAGTAAAATATATGTGGATTTTTTCAAGAACATTATTGACATGCAGAAAACTACATGCTATTTTATTTTTGAAAAAATGGAAATTATTTTAAAGGCAAACCTGCTGAAAGGCAGGGACGCAAAGCCAGAAGGGGCTAAAGTCAGAAAGTTTGACCAGGTCAGCCGGTTGCCACTGTTTCCATATCATATATGGAAAAAATGTGAAAACGGAAGAGATTTCGATAACTTTTATACTATATAGATGTGTGATTTTGAAGAAATATAGTAGGGACACTGGCATATTTTGGCAGGTGTCCTTTTTATATGCCAAAATGAGTACGAAAACCGGCAGGGACAGGTTCTCTGTATAAAGATAGAAGCAGGATAAAGCAGGCATAAGACAGAAAGAGGATTTTTATAAAATGGGAAATTATGAAGACAAAATATAGTATCGTATGAGAATGAAAGATCATCAGTACCAGTGGTTTCGGGCATCGGCAGAAGTGATACGCCGGCTGGATGGTTCTGCCAGCAGGATTGCCGGGATTTTTATTAACATTGATGCGGAGAAAAAAGAAATCATGCAGGCACAAAAATGTGCTGCTTTCCACCGGGCTTTTACAAAAACGGATTTGTGCGAGTATTATGTGAATCTGGAAGAGAACACTTTTGATACCTTTAAGGTTGAGCCGTCCTTGATGACAGTCTTTGAACAGAGTCATACATGGGATGAACTGATCCGGCATTTTGTGGATTCCTATGTTGTCGAGACAGATAAGAAGGCAGTATCCACTTTTTATGATCGTGATTATGTTGCGGAAAAACTGAAAGGTCTTGAAACCGAATTATCTTTGGAGTGCAGAATTACTCTGAATGGAGAAGAACGATGGGTCCGTAATGTGGTCATACGTGGCGAAATAGAGGATTCAGAATATGCCATGATCTTTCTGCGTGA